>JBJKSN010000106.1:0-14933 GCA_046703945.1 Nitrososphaerales archaeon
GCTCTGGACCACGGCCACCAGCCTGGGGTTCTTCTTCTCGGCCTACGCCCGGAACACCCAGAACGCCTTCGTCATCACCGGGTTCATCACCACCATACTCTCCGTCCACCCGCCGGTCAACTACTCGCTGAAGATCCTCCCGGCGTACATCGCCCCCCTGGCCTACGTGGTCCCCACCACCGAGGCGTCGTCCCTCTTCCAGGGGGCCATCGGCCTCGGCTACTCGATACCCCCTGTCCTGAGCTTCGGCGTCCTCCTGGCGGCCACGCTGATCATGCTGGCGCTCGTGTCGTTCAAGATGAAGTGGCGCGAGAGCTGAGCAAGGTTTAGACAGGGTGGGACGGAATGGGAGCCCGTGATAGACCATCTCAACGCAGTCGTCCTCCCCGTGAAGGACGTGAAGGCTTGTGCCTTCTTCTACAGGGACAAGCTGGGGCTCAGCCTCGACGAGCTGCAGGATGAGGAGGCGTACCTCACCATGGGCGCCCAGGAGGCCCCGGTGATCGCGCTGAAGTCCCTCGCGATGTCCGCCAGGGAGGTCACGGCCGAGAAGATCAAGCCGGAACAGGAGCCGGTCAAGCGGGTGCAGCTCGTGGTCTTCGTCCCTGACATCGTCGCCGAGAAGGCCGCCCTGGAGGCGAAGGGGGTGAAGTTCTTCGACGCCGTGAGCGGGGAGGAGGGGGAGTGGCGGACGGCGCACTTCGAGGACCCAGAGGGGAACATCTGGGAGGTCGCCCAGAGGCCGAAGAGATAGGCGCCGGGTGTAGGATTCGAACCTACGCGACCGTTGACGGTCACGGGCTTGCTTGCCTTGGTCTCAAGGCCCGCGCATTAACCGCTCTGCCAACCCGGCCCTACACCTTGCGCTCCAAGGTCTCTTCTTATCTTTTAGCAGGGAACGAGTTCATAAGCAGACGGTCAGCGAGGCCATCATGGCTCCCCGGGTCCGCCGTGCCAGGGTCTCCGACAGGGCTCCGCTGATGGCCTTCCTCAAAGGCATCTGGGGAGGGCATGACTACATCCCCTACGTCTGGGACGAGTGGGTGAAGGACAGGGTCAACCCCATGTTCGTCGTGGAGGTCGACGGGACCCCGGTGGGGATGAACAGGCTGAGGTTCCTGGAAGACGGGTCCGCGTGGTTCGAAGGGGTGAGGGTCCACCCTGCCCAGCGCGGGAAGGGGCTGGCGACGATGCTGGGGGAGAACTCCATGCGGGTGGCCAAGAAGAGAGGCGCCACGGAGTTCAAGCTGACCAGCGGCTCGCGCAACAAGGCGGCGCACAGGCAGATCGCCAGGCTGGGGTTCGTCGAGGTCGCGCGGTTCAGCATCTACGAGCCCTCGAAGGGCCCCCTGGGCAGGGACGGGGCGGAGCAGGTCCGCAAGGGAGGACTGGACGACGCGCTGCGGCTGATGCGCGGCACGAAGGAGTTCGAGATCGGGAAGGGGGTCTTCTGGCACAACTGGGGGGCGGCGCGGATCACCCCCGGAGTGATGAAGAGTCTGGTCGAGGAAGGGGCGGTGTGGAGGCTGGGGGGCGCGGTGGCGGTCGCCAGGCTCGGAGGGGAAGGGAGAGGGGTCTGGGAGCAGATAGGCTTCCTCGGCGGGGAGCCTCAGGACGCCGTCCGCCTGGCGCGGTCCCTCTTCGGGAGGAAGAAAGACGCGTCGGACCGCTGGGCGTACGTCCCGCAAAAGTCTCCCATCATCCATCCCCTCAGGCTGTCGGGGTTCCGCCTCCACTTCTCCAACGTCCTCTTCGAGCGGAAGCCGGCCAAAGGTTAATCCGCTCCGCCGGGGCCCGCGCGAGCATGGACAGCGGAAACAAGGTCACAGTGCTGGGGGCGGGGCTGATGGGGCACGGCATCGCCCAGGTCGCCTCGCAGGTCGGGAAGTTCGACGTGTCGATCCTGGACGTCGAGAAGGGCTACCTGGACCGGGGGATGAAGATGATAGGGGACTCCATAGGCAAGTTCGTGGAGAAGGGGAAGCTCTCCAAGGAGGACGGGGAGGCCGCCCTTGGGAGGATACACCCCACCCTCGACCTGGCGGAGGCGGTGAAGGGGAGCGCCCTCGTTATGGAGGCGGCCACCGAGGACCCCAAGCTCAAGCTCGAGCTGTACAGGAAGCTCGCCCAGCTGGCCGGGGAGGACACGATACTCGCCTCCAACACGTCCTCCATCAGCATCACCCTCCTGGGGTCGGCGACGAGAAAGCCCGAGAACGTCTGCGGGATGCACTTCTTCAACCCCCCGCAGCTGATGCCCCTCATAGAGATAATCAGGGGGAACAGGACGTCCGACGAGACCGTCGGGCGGGTCAGGGAGGCCTCGGCCAAGCTGGGGAAGGAGACCGTGCTGTGCAAGAAGGACTCCCCAGGGTTCATAGTCAACAGGCTACTGGTCCCCGCGCTGAACGAGGCCATCTTCCTCGTCCAGGAGGGGGTCGCCGACCCGGAGGACATAGACAAGGCGGTCAAGCTCGGCCTCAACTGGCCCATGGGGCCTCTGCAGCTCCTGGACTACGTCGGCCTGGACACCACCCTGAACATCACCAAGGTGTTCATGGACGAGTTCGAAGACTCGAAGTACCGGCCGAGCCCCCTCCTCAAGGAGATGGTGAGGGCGGGGCGGATGGGGAGGAAGAGCGGGAGAGGGTTCTACGAGTGGAGCTCCCCCAGCGCCACTAAGGCGAAGTGAGCCTTTCTTTCAGGTCCGGCGGGAAGGGGATCTTCTTGCCGGCCCCGTCGGTGAGGACGTGGACCGTGTGCCCGGTGGCCAGCAGCTCCATCCTGGGGACCTTGTAGACCTCGTTTTCGAACCTCAGGCTGCTGTTCCCTATGGAGGCGACCTTCGTCTTCACCAGGACCTCGTCGTCGAAGCGCGCGGGGGCCCTGTAGTCGGCGTGGGCCTGGACTACGGGGAACTGCACCCCTTGCCTCAGCCACTCGTCGTAGCCGAACCCGCGGTCCCGCATTAGCCCCACCCTGCCGACCTCGAACCAGGTCATGTACTTCCCGTAGTAGACCACCCCCATGGTGTCGGTCTCCTCGAACCTCACGCGTATCTTCTGTTCGTGCCACTCGCCCATGGCAGCGGGCCGGCGCCTCGTTTCTTTAACCTGAGCGGGTTTCCCGATGAAAAACGTAAATACCATGGAAATCGGCTCGGAAACTTACAAAATGAACAGAAACCTCGTCATCATAGGCGGGATCCTGGCCCTCGTCGGGCTGATCGTGAACGCCGGTGTCGACCGCGACAACGTCTACGACATGACCACGGTGGCCCTCTGGGCGCTGACGGTCATCTTCGTGTTCGTCGGCGTGTTCGTCGGGGGCAAGAAGGCGGCAGCGTCCGCCCCAGCGGCCCCGGCATCCGGCAAGTAGTCGGCCCCGCTCCGTAGCGCGGCGTGCCAGGCAAGGTCCTGGCGCGCCATCCCTATGTTTCATTCGCAGTAGTTATTACGAGCCGTCCGGGGCTGGACGGCATGGGTTACGAGACGCTGTCGGTCGCAAAGGAGGGCCCCCTGGGGATAGTCACAATCAACAGGCCGGAGGCGCTGAACGCCCTGAGCTCCAAGCTGGTCAACGAGCTGACGTCGGCGCTGACGGAGCTGGAGGCGGACGAGGAGGTCAGGTGCCTGGTGATGACCGGGAGCGAGAGGGCGTTCTCCGCAGGGGCGGACATCGGGGAGATGGCCGGGATGTCGGCCGTCCAGATGGCCATGACGGAGCACTTCTTCCCCCTCTGGGACAAGGTCGGGAGGTACCCCAAGCCCATAGTCGGCGCGCTGAGCGGCTTCGTCCTCGGGGGAGGGCTGGAGCTGGCCATGAGCCTGGACGTGCTGATAGCCTCCGAGACGACACAGCTCGGGCAGCCTGAGATCAACATAGGTGTGATACCAGGAGGGGGCGGGACCCAGAGGCTGACCAGGGCGGTGGGGAAGTACAAGGCGATGGAGATGATACTCACCGGGGCGAGGATAGGGGCCGAGGAGGCCAAGGCCCTGGGGCTGGTGAGCAGGGTGGTCCCCAAGGAGGCGTACCTCGAGGAGGCGAAGAAGGTCGCCAGGGAGATTGCATCAAAGTCCCCGGTGTCGGTGAAGCTCGCGAAGATGGCGGTCAACAAGGCGTTCGAGACCGGGCTGAAGGACGGCCTGGACTTTGAGCGGGAGCTGTTCTATCTGCTCTTCGCGTCCGAGGACGCCAAGGAGGGGATGAAGGCGTTCATGGAGAAGAGGAAGCCGGCGTTCAAGGGGAAGTAGTTGGAGTATCAGACGGTCAGGACCGAGGCGTCCGGCGGGGTCTTCTGGGTCACACTGAACAGGCCGGACAAGCTCAACGCGTTCAACGAGCAGATGGGCGCCGACCTGCTGGAGGCGCTCAAGGAGGGAGAGAGGTCGGCCGAGGCGAGGTGCCTCGTCGTCACCGGGGAGGGGAAGGCGTTCTCAGTGGGGGAGGACCTGAACACCAACAGGTCGAACTACGAGAGCGGCAAGCCCGTCCGCCTGGGCGAGGTCCTCCAGAGGAAGTACAACCCCATAGTCGCCAGGATCAGGAGGATGGAGAAGCCCGTGCTGGCCGCGGTCAACGGGGTCACCGCCGGAGCGGGTTTGGGGCTGGCGCTGGCCTGCGACCTGAGGGCGGCGTCGGACAAGGCGACGTTCCACGAGGCGTTCATCAAGGTGGGGCTGGCCCCGGACTCGGGGACGAGCTTCTGGCTTACGAGGATCCTCGGGCTCGGGAGGGCCATGGAGGTGGGCCTGCTGGGGGAGGCCATCGACGCGGAGAAGGCCATGAGCCTGGGGCTGGTCAACTGGGTCTACCCGGACGGGGAGTTCCGCGGCAGGGCGGGGGCCCTGGCGGAGAAGCTGGCGAAGGGGCCCACCAAGGCGATGGGGCTGACGAAGCGGGCGCTCAACAAGGCGGTGGTGGTCGACGTGGAGTCGGCCCTGGAGTATGAGATGTACCTTCAGGACATAGCGGGGAGGACCAGGGACCACGTCGAGGGGGTCAAGGCGTTCTTCGAGAAGCGGGACCCGGACTTCGTGGGCGAGTAAGTGTCGAGTTTAGGAGCAACAGAAACGGTTTCTCTTTCGAATTCGAACGAGTGACTTATCCGGAGTTCTCTCCAACTGAGTCCTTCGGTGAGTCCACTGTGGATGAGAATTCAATGCTGCTTCTTCTTCCACGGATGTCTGATTGGCTCTGCTGTAGCCGATGCGTTCGTCGTAATCACAGGCAAGACACCTGGTAGAGGAAGACGCCGAGCATCGGCCCACTCCAGGATAGTACTTGCGTTGGAGCCACTCGATGACTTCCTGAGGCGATCAATCATTGGTTGCGGTCACGTTGAATGACCGCGAACATGCGATTTGAGCCCTACACAAAATCAGGCTGAAAAACGCAGGCAGCTGCCTGCATCAGAGCGGTCTATCTTTCAGCCCGGTATTCTTCTTGTACCGCCCGGCAGACTAGGTCGTCTGATCTGTCACCGAGTTCCTCGAGGAATGAACCTGGATCCTGCTTCCAGAGAAGGACCTTCTTGACCCTGTTCTTGAAAGTCTCGAACGCCTCTTCCCGAGGCTGCCCCTGGTCCAAGAGGGCCCTGATCTGATTGAGGTTGACCGACCCACGTAGTCCGATGTAGCCCACGGCGACCCTGATCTTGTCGATCGGGACCCCCGCAGAGACAGAGAAAGCGCACCTGTAGGCCTGCAGCTGTTGCCTGTGGCTCGACTCCCTGCTCTGGTTCTTGTCAGTCTTCCAGTCGACCAACAGGTAGTCATCGTCATCGTTCTTGAAGATGGCGTCTATGACTCCTTGGAAGTTCACCCCCTCGCCCTCTCCGATGAGGCTGTCTAGGGGCAACAGGATGGGCTGCTCCGCCGCCACGACCTCGGGGTAGCTCCGCTTGATCTGGTCCACAAGGGCGTGCATGTTGCTTACGTACGGCCCCAGACCCTCGGGAGTGGCGTACTCCTCCCCCATCAAGACTGCCTTCGCGATTTCATGCACCTGACTGCCCATCTCAAGGCTCGCCGAAGGCTCTCGAACGCCCAGAATCCTGTCGATCAGGAACTCTTGCGCCGCTCGCTCCCTTCCCTTGTCCGTCCTTGCCAAGGAAGGTAAGGAGGAGAAGGATACATGGTCTAGGCTCGCGAACCAGTCTTCGACGAAGCCCCGGACCCAGCCCTTCTTCGCCTCGAGCAGCTCTTTCGCCTTGGTGTCCTGTCCGTCGACAAAGAGGGCGAAAGCGCGCTTCAGCCGCTCAGTCGCGTCGTGGTACTCGACCCCGTTTGGCCTGACGTCTCCCGGCTCGGCGTGGTCGTTCAGGAAGTCTTGGGCGTCTTCGGTGACTATGTGGAGCTCGTCCTTTGCCCGTGTGAGGGCTACGAAGTCTATCCTTAGCGGCTCCTCTTCGAGCTCCTCATCGACGTTGATGGAACGGGTTTCCAGGATGCTCCGGACGACGTCGTCCTGGAAGTCCTCCTTTGTCGTGATCTCCTGTGGAAGGTACACCACGGCGTCGAACTGTCTACCCTTGGCCTTGTGGACGGTGGTGACAATCACGTCCCCCTCCTTCTGAGACTCGTCGACGGCGAGGTCCGTCGACCTGAGATACGTGATCACCGCGTCCAGGTCTATCTCGCCCAAAACGTTGATCGACTCGGCGAAGGACTTCTGAAGGTCCAGCGCGGCCAGCAGGTACTCCCTTCCGTACGCCACCGCCACCGGGATGATCTGCCTCCTGAACAGGTCGTCCACGTCTGGCAGCCTCTTGACCTTGCTCCGCATCTGCTGGAACTGCGGGCATTTAGCCGGCAGCTGGGCCCGAAACTCCCCGTTCTCCAGCTGGGAGAGGGCGAAGGCGTCCTGGAGCGAGATGGGGAAGAAGGGGCTGAACATGGCGTTCCTGATGTCTTCGGGCTTGTCGCTGAAGACCCCGAGAAGGAACCGAACCACCTGCCTGTGGGCGTCGTCGGAAGCCTGGAAGTAGGTGGAGGAGTGCTCGACCCCTCGCCTCGAAAGCTCCTGTGAAACGTCTCTGACCTTGTAGTTGGTCCTTGCGATAACCGCCACCTTCTTGCCCCTGCTCCTGACCTCCTGGACCAGCTCGCAGGCCGCCGCTACTGCGCTCTCGTTGGGAACGGCGTACACCTTTGGCCTCGGTCCGGGTCCCTTCGTGTTGTTTCTGAGGCTGCGCATTTCGTCCTCGGCGTTCGGGTCCGCCGTTCTGGCTAGGAAGAACGCCCTCGCGTACTCCAGTATCTCATTGGAACTCCTGAAGTTCTCTGACAGGACCGGCTTGGACGAATTCTCGAACTTGCCGAAGTTGAGTATGGAACCGCCCTGGAACGCGAAGATCGCCTGCTTCTTGTCCCCCACCACGAAGAAGTTGTCGCACGACTGAAGTACCATCTCGGCTTCTATCGAGCTTGCGTCCTGAAGCTCATCCACGAGGGCGTGCTTGAATCGTGGTTTCTTCTGGAGCGCCATGAAACGTAGAAGCATGTCCGCGTAGTCGATGCCTCTGCCAGCCTTCGCCATCTCGTAGTGCTTGAAGATGCCGACGAAGGCTTCGGCGTACCTGTCCATCTCTTCTTTGGTTATGACTCCGTGGGCGGTCAGGAGGGACTGCACCCTCGGAAGGTCGACAGCGCTTGGCAGCACCCCGAAGCTCTTGAGGTATCTAATGGAGTCCTCTATCTTCGGGACTATGGTTGATATGAGATACTCGTCCCCATAAGTCAGCACCCGGTTGTCGATGAGGTACCTGTAGATGGTGTAGCGGAGGAGGTTGTTCGACATGGTCTCTTGGGCGCCGATCGCGTCCAAGGCGAAGGAGTGGAATGTGTGGATGTTGACCTTGGAGAGGTCCACCTGGGTCCCGCTCTCGCGCAGAGCCCTCAAGATGGCCCACCTCATCTCATCAGTGGCCTTATTCGTGTATGTTAGGCAGAGGATCTCCTCTGGCTTGGTCCCTGCTTGGAGAAGCCGAACGTACTTGTGCGCCAGCAGTAACGTCTTTCCGGTACCCGGATTTGCAATCACCAAGACGTTTCCTTGGGCTTCTAGAGCTTCAAGCTTCTCAGCGTTTAGCAGCGCTGGAGCCAAAGGCTGTGAGTCTTGCTGTGTCTTGATGGCTGGGACGATCCCACCCTCAACTGGAACACCTCGCGTGGGTGTGTGCTCCCCGGTCAAGGGCGGAAGCACACCAGTTCTACGAAAGTGAATCGTCTCATGCCATCTGCCTTGGAATGTTGCTTCCTGATAAAGCCCGGATGGTCCTAATCTGATGCTCGGCAGAGAGGAATGTGTGAAACATCACGCCGTTGACATACCTACACCTTCGGCTCATCGTCTTCCTCCGCTGGGGGTCCTTGAACTAGCGACGTCATGCCGAGACTCCCCGGCGCGACTTCGGGCTTTGACTCATCCAGATGGGTGGTTATCTCGCTCAGGGCGCTTCTTGTGTTGTCAAGATCGTCAAGTGTCAATTTGACATTTTTCGTCGCCCCCCGAAGGTTCTTCCCTAACTTACCAATGTCATCCCTTACTCTAGAGAGTTTAACGTCGATTTCGAATACATACGCCCGAAGTTTTTCCGCGCTCTTGGCGAGAACCACAGATTGATGTGCTCTCATGACTAGGTTGGAGAGTATGATAACGCCTTCGGGAGGGCATGGAACGACTCTGACTTCTTGTATTGCGACTGTGGTCTCTGATGTCAGCGCATAGAAGACCGAGTTAGGAAGAACCATGACGGCGAAGTCTGTCGTCAATCCTGGTGTGATGTACTTGACGACCTCCGAAGCTCGCTCCCTGGCCAACCTGTTCGCCAAGTCTTCGAAACTCTCCGTGGCATCCGGCAGACTGAACTTCGAATCGATTGGCAGGAGCAGCTGTTTCGACCCACTGTACACCCTCAACGCGTAGTCGACCCTGCCTTCACCTCCGGGAATGGAGTACTGCTCCTCCCACAGCTCTCGAGGAAGCCTCTCGAGATACGTTCTGACGATGGTCTCGCCTGCTTGGCCCTTCTTCTGGGAGCTGCCGCCTAGAAGATCTGTCACCTTCTTGACTTCTAACATCTCCGAAGAGGTTTGAGCTGTTGCCTGTTCTATCTTGCCCACGGCCGTGAGCATCTGACTTATGGGGCCCGAAAGCGTGCTCACCATTCCTTTCATTTCGTTAAACGTAGACTCGAGATTTGCTGCGTCGGTGCCGCTCGAAGTAGGCCTAGTGCTCAGTCTGTAAGCTATGAACAGAACCAAAGCAAATGTGACGGTCGAAAGGCCCAGGGCGGCTATTGTTAATTCATCAACCAACGTCCAACTCGACCAGTGAAGTCACTAGAGCTTCACATTTCATATAAGGATGCACCGGCGCGGAAGAGGACGGCCTCGCAGAACCATTCGAAGCTGAAGTACGAGGATATTCTAACGGAAATCGACTTCATCCAGGATAAGCTTCGCGTCAGGCAAGATTACCATGCCTTCATCTATTGGTTCATCGCAACATTATATGGAAAAGACGAGGCCAAGATCAAGTCGTCTCTTTGCGATGGCGCCCACGAAAGGCATAGACGCTGTTCTGATTGACAAGGTCGAAAAGACTGTATCGGTGATACAGTCTAAGTATGAGCGGGCTGGGAACAAGAAACAACTCAATGAAAACGAAGTCAAACTACTCGCGGTTGTAAGAGAACATTTCAGATCGCGGAAGGCTCTTTCAGGTGCTACACACAAAGCGAACTCAGCTACTCAGCGCCAAGACGTTCAGCACCGGCGTGATTGGGCTCCACTACGAGTTGCCGCGCCCGGAAACAGCCCCGCCGCGACCTTCTCTGGTCTAGACGACATGCCATCCTGTGCTGAAGTTTCATAGCATTCAGCTCAGAGGCGATCCGACGGAATACCAGGAGAGTCATCGAAAGTGATCCGCATCGAGAAGTCAGTCTACGCGCCGAAGGAACCTTCCGACGGCAAGAGGATACTCGTGATGACCCTCTGGCCGAGGGGGGTCTCGAAGGACAAGGTCGACGTCTGGATGAAGGAGCTTGGCACACCGAGAGACCTGATCAAACGGTACAAGGCAGGAAAGGTGAGCCGAGAAGCGTTCGTCGCGGAATACAGGCGCTCCCTCCGAGGAAAGGAGGCGGCCCTCAGCGCCCTTGCTCAGGAGTCGAACGATGGCACCATCACATTGCTCTGCACCGAGAAGGACCCGAGCTCCTGCCACAGGTCTGTCCTCAAGGCGGCCATCGAGGCGCAAGGCATGAACAGGAACAGGCGCAAGACCTGACGAGAGAGGGCGCACGCCTTTCCCCAGTAAAGGAGATAAGCCCGCCACTGTCCCTCGGGAAACGTGAAGGACGTAGTAGTCGTCGAGGCCCTGCGCACCCCGATAGGCAGGTACGCCGGGATACTGAAGTCGGTCAGGCCCGACGATTTAGGCGCGCTCGTGATGCGCGCCGCCCTGGAGAGGTCCGGCGTCGAGCCCGGGGCGGTCGACGACGTCTACTTCGGATGCTCCAACCAGGCCGGCGAGGACAACAGGAACGTGACAAGGATGGCGACCCTCCTGGCCGGCATACCATACTCGGTCCCAGGCGCCACGGTCAACAGGCTCTGCGGGTCGGGGCTGGAGGCGGTCAACACCGCGGCGAGGGTCATCTCGTCTGGGGAGGGAGACATACTCCTGGCCGGTGGGGTCGAGAGCATGACCCGCGCGCCCCTGGTGGCGTTGAAGCCAGAGGCGAGTTTCGGGAGGGGAGGCGTCTCCCTCGTGGACACCACCATCGGGTGGAGGTTCCTGAACCCGGCGTTCCCAGCTGAATACCCCCCGCTGTCCATGGGCGAGACCGCGGAGAACCTCGCGGAGAAGTACAAGATATCCAGGGAGGCCCAGGACGAGTTCGCCCTCGGGAGCCACAAGAAGGCTGTAGATGCCGCCAAGGCCGGGAGGTTCAAAGACGAGATCGTCCCTGTGGTCACCCCCGAGAGGCCCGAAGGGGTTGCCGAAGACGAAGGGCCGAGGAAAGACACCTCGATGGAGAAGCTCTCCAAGCTCAGGCCCGCCTTCCGGAAGGGAGGGACCGTCACGGCCGGGAACTCGTCGGGGATAAACGACGGCGCGTCCGCCCTGATCCTGATGAGGGAGGGGAAGGCCAGGGACCTCGGGATGAAGCCAATCGCCAGGGTCCTCGGGTCGGCCACAGCAGGCGTGCACCCGAGCTACATGGGCCTGGGGCCGGTCTATGCGACCCGCAAGCTCCTGCCGAGGCTGGGCATGTCGATGGACGAGTTCGGGGCCGTCGAAATCAACGAGGCGTTCGCGGCCCAGGTCCTGGCCTGCGCGGCGGAGATGCCCGAGCTCGACCTCGGGAAGGCCAACCCGAACGGCGGGGCGATAGCCCTGGGGCACCCCCTCGGCTGCAGCGGGGCCCGGATAGCCACCACCCTGCTGCACCAGATGCGGCGGACCGGGACGAGGTACGGCCTGGCGACGATGTGCATAGGGGTCGGCCAGGGGATATCCACCGCCTTCGAGCTGCTGAAGTAGCGACGGCCGACGAGACCCTGGCCTGGCTCCTTGTCAGGCGGTCTTCGGCTTCCAGACCTCGTCCCGCTTCCTGGCCCTGCGGTTCTCCCACCTGGACAGGTTGAACAGATAGGACGAGAGCCTGTTGAAGAACGGTATCAACTCCGGGTTCATCCTCTCCGCCTTCCCCGCGGTGACCAGGTTCCTTTCGGCCCGTCTGCAGACGGCCCTGGCGAGGTGGAGGGCCGCCCCCGATGGGGAGCCTCCCGGGAGGATGAAGTTGCGGATGGGCGGGAGCCCGGCGAGGAGCTTGTCGGTCAACTCCTCGATCCTGGCGGTGTCGGAGGCCGAGATCCGGGGGACCGCCTGGGCGGACCCCAGCTCGGTGGCCGCGTCGCCTCCGGCAGTGAAGAGGAGGGCCTGGACCTCCTTCAGGGGGGCTCGCAGCTCCTTCCTGCGGGTCCCTGCGACCACCATACCCAGCACGGAGTTCAGCTCGTCGATGGTTCCGTAGGCCTCGACCCGGGGGTCGTCCTTGGGGACGCGCCGCGAGCCGTAGAGCGAGGTCTCGCCCCCGTCCCCCCTCCTGGTGTACATCAGACAGGCTGCCCGGGCCCGGAATTATTAACGGTAACATGGGCGAGAGGACGCGAGCCCTCCGAGCGTTCAATGCAATCCATTTGGGTCAACGAAAGAACTACGCTTGGTCGCCGATTTTACAGTCTGAAGTTTCTTATTGGCTGCAAGGACAATGGCGGTGGCGAGTCACATAACGGCGTTCGAACATCAGGAAGCACATCTGTTCACCCCGCAGGAAGCATCTAAGCTCCTCCCCGACATCAGGCCAAAGGTGAAGGAGCTCGTCGAAAGGAAAAAGGTCGTGGAGCAGCTCCACCAGGAGATGGAGAGATACAACCTCCTCGGATTCAGGACCCCTGAAGTGGCCGAGAAGGCCGTGCAGCTCGACGCCCTGGTGGACGACATGACCAGGAAGATCTCAGAGCTGGAAGACCTGGGCGTGGAGGTCAAGGACCTGGAGTTCGGCCTGGTTGACTTCCCGGCAGAGAGGTACGGCAAGGAGGTCCTCCTGTGCTGGAGGTACGGCGAGCCCGAGGTCTCGTTCTGGCACGCGAGGAGAGAGGGATACGACGGGCGCAAGCCCCTGAAGATTCAGCTCATCCAGCCCTAGCGAGAGAAGAGCCGCTCGGCGTTCTTCGAGAGGAGCTTCTCTGCAACCCCCGGCTTCAGCTTCGGTTCGACGTTGGCGCGGAAGTCGTCCATCCAGTCCTTGTGCCTGAGCATGGGGTAGTCGGTGCCGAAGAGGAACCTGTCCTGGAGTATCCCGTTGAGGTAGGGCATCACCGACGGGGGGATGTAGCGTGGTTTCCAGCCGGAAACGTCGATGAAAACGTTGGGGCTCCTGAGGGCTATCGCCAGGGTCACCTCGGGCCAGGGCCAGCCGAAGTGGGCCATGACCACCCTGAGGTCAGGGAAGGCAGCGCACACCTCGTCCACCAGCTCCGGCTTGCTGTACCTGATCTCGGTGTCCCCGAGCCCCGTGGTCCCCGTGTGGAGGAGTACTGGGATGCCTGCCTCCTGGCAATACTCGTAGATGGGGAACATCAGCTTCCTGTCGTTGATGTAGACCGAGTTGGCGCTGCTGTGGACCTTGAGGCCCCGCATCCCGAGCTCTTCGACCGCGCGCCTGAGCTCCCTGACGGCCCCGCCCCCTGCGTTGGGGTCGACCCCCGCGAACGGTACCAGCCGTCCCCCTGACCTTTCCGCGATGGCCGCGAGCTCGTCGTTCCTCATGGTGTAGTTCCTGAAAGCGGGGTTGGCGGTGGCGCTGGTGTCCTGGCCCAGTATGACCGCCTTCGCGACCCCGGCCTCGGCCATCTCGTCGAGGATCTGTTCGACCGAGGTGGGGAGTTTGTCGACGTCGAGCTTGAAGAAGTCGCAGGCCTTCATGATGGGGCCGTTCTTCTTCATGAAGTCCCGGGTCCACGGGTGCACGTGCACGTCGAAGGACATCTCAGGAGGACCCGGGCGCGGGAATCATTAACCTTGCCCAGCGGGCAGGGACTGACGCTGCGCGGATCACGTCCGTCTGTGGGGCCTCTTCTGGGCGCGTCCGCTGCGGCCACAGTCAACCTTTTCAGAAGGCGCCAGCTTGGGGGAGACCATGAAGCAGCCCAGCCGAGAACTCAGGGAAGGAGACCCAGCCCCGGACTTCGAGCTCCCTTCGACGTCGGGCAAACCCCTCAGGCTTTCGTCGCTCAAGGGGAAGCAGGTCGTGCTCTACTTCTATCCGAAGGACGACACGCCGGGATGCACCATCGAGGCGTGCTCGTTCAGGGACAACATGCCCAAGTTCGGCGGCCTCGACGCCGTCGTCCTGGGCGTGAGCAAAGACTCCCTCCAGTCCCACGCGAAGTTCATCGACAAGTACTCGCTCAACTTCACCCTGCTCAGCGACGAGGAGCTGAAGGTGCACGGGCTCTACGACACCTGGAAGGAGAAGATGAACTACGGCAAGAAGTACATGGGGACCGAGCGCTCGACCTTCGTCATAGGGGCGGACGGAAAGATCAAGAAGATCTTCAGGAAGGTGTCGCCCAAGGGGCACGAGGTCGAGGTGCTGGAGGCCCTGGCCTAGGGCCCAGACACAGGTACTCTCCTCCTGCCCTACAGCCTCCTGGGCGATGGGTCGGCTGAATCAGCCGGGGACAGCTATTGCAATCGACGAACCGCCATGTCACTGGTGTCGAAGGTTAAATATCCAGCCGCGTCTGCGCGACGGATGCTTCTGTCCGCCGTCCCAGAAGAGACGTACTGCCTGAGGACGCAGGTGCACATGCCCGCGAGGGCAGGGAGGAACATCGCCTGCTACCGCTGCGGCATGTACCTCGGCCGTGCGAAGGACTCCAAGCTCGGTAGCCTGCTGGACTACTAGGGCTTCTTCGCGAACTGATAGTTCAGGGCCCTGAAACCGCGCTTGACGTAGAACCTGTTGGCAATCTCGTTCTGCGCAGGGACCTCGGCGACGATTATCTCGGCGCCCATCTTCTTGAGCTCCGCGGCCGCCTGCTGGATCATCTCGTCCCCCAGGGCTTTCCTCCGGTGCTCCGGCAGGATGTAGAAGTCGGTGACGCGCCCCTCGCTGTGTGGCTCGTAGAACACCCTGTCCCGCATCTCCGCCCGAAGCACGCCGACCACCTTCTTCCCCTCGACGGCCACCAGCAGGAGGTGCTCCGGCGCGGCCAGGGAGCCCTGGAGGTACTTCTCGGCCCTGGCCTTCGCGTCCGGGACCACGGCGAACACGGGGTCGAACTCGTTGTTCAGCCTCTTGGTCCGGACGATGAGGTCCGAGAGGGCCTCGACGTCTTCCTTCCTCG
>JBJKSN010000107.1:0-3099 GCA_046703945.1 Nitrososphaerales archaeon
ATGCAGAGGAGGAACTCTCAGGAGTTGGTCCTCCATCTCCTGAGAGTTCCTCCTCTGCATTGCCTGGCACGATTCGGCTGCGACCTTGTAGGCAGCTTCGTCGATCTCTCCTGCCCTGAACTGGACCTTGATGTCCACCAGGAACCTGTCGAGCGTCTCCCTCTGCCCCTCCAGCTCGCCGACGCGGACTGCCATGGACTCGGCCAGGGACTTGTATGACCCCTGGATCTTGGAGGCGTCGTCAGAGTATTTCGCCATGCTCTCCTCGAAGAGCGTCCTCGGGATCTCTCCCTCGCGGGCGAGGTCCTGGAGCGCCTTGGCCCTCCTCTTCACCCCTTCGATGTCTTTGCCGAGGGCGTCGCTCTCGACCCTCCAGGCGGGTATCAGCACGAACCCCTCCGACGTCGACACTATCCTCTGGCTAGGATACTCGGTGAAGTCGCCGTTCCCCTGGTCGACCCCGACCGACTTCAGTTCCCCGGAGGTGTCGACGGAAAATCCGACAACAAAACCGACGTACCTCCCGTAGGTGTCCTTTACGGGCTTGTCCACGAGCTTCCCCAGTGCTTCTGCACGCATGCGGACGATTTGTCCTCGGGCGGGTTATAGTGGAAAGTGTGAATTTCGGCGGGCCAAGAGGTCAAATCGTTTGACACAGCCGCCCGTGGGGTCGCCATCTGCCTCGATATCGACCTCGATGTCGCTACCGCGGCCGCGTCCCCGCCGGCCCTCTGCCCCGGTCCTCGCCCTCCTCCCGCGCTCCCGGAAGACCAGGGCGGTGACTCCCCGGCATGGCCCCAGGGTTGCCTTCTCGAAATGGCGGCCAGGGCGCTTACGCGGGGACGTCGGCAGGCAGGTCGGTCAGTCTCGGCTGCAGGCTCCCGCGTCGTGGAGCCGCGAAAGCGCGCCGTAGGCGAAGGCGGCGGCACCGTAGACGACCCTGCTGGACCGCATCGCCCTGGACGTGACAGCCCCGCCGGGGAGGAGCGAGGCCAGGGTGGGGAGAGCCTCGGCGCCGCTCAGCCCAATGCCGCCGTCCGATATGATGTGGAACGACCTGCGCCTGGCCCCGCTGGGTATGGCTGCCAGGGCCCCGGCCTCTTCGGCTTCGGCCAGGCTCGCGAACCGGATCTTGTGGGCCGGGTCAAGGAACCCGACGGCCCGCCGGAACCTCGAGCAGGGGCCGCAGTCGGAGTCGTAGGCCAGAGTGTAGCCCATGGGAGCAGAAGGGCGCCCCGGATACTTACGCCTTCATTGCGGCGCCCCGAGGAAGAGCCGCCCGAGCTTGACTATGATGGACTGGCTGGGGACGACCTGGAAGTAGAGGTCGAGGTTGAGCAGCCCCCTGGGGTTGCTGAGCCCAGTCCCAAGCCTCAGCAGGGGCCTGTTGGTGCACTGGGCAGCCACGCCGGCGAGGAACCGGGCGCCGTCTTCGGCGGAGGCGTCGGGGGTCGCCTGGAACGACATGATTTCGCCGCTCTCGTAGTCCCGGGCGAGCCAGAGGTGATACCCCATGCCGCCAGCGGCCACGTCCGCCCCGTCGACGGCGACGGAGCGCCTGTACCTCCGCTCCTCCCTGGGGAGGCTGGTCACCAGGGAGACGTAGGCGTCCCTGGCGGCTACGTACGACATCCCACCGAGCATCTTCGCAACCTCGCGATATGAGTACCCAGAGTTGCAGAGCGCGGCCGCGAGCACCTTCTTCTCGACGGAGAGCTTGTTCCTCCTGTAGGCGTGGACAGAGACCGCCCATTCGCTCAGCAGCGTGAGCGGGTCGAGGGGCCGGGTCCCCGCGTCAAACTTGTGGGATGATAGCGCCACCCGTTAAGATGCGATGGCCGCGGCCTTAGAAGCGAGGCTCGATTTATCTTAACGGCCGGCTGTGAAGACTTTGACCCCCAGGCGCCGCAGCGGCCCCCCTGTCAGATCAGCCCGTACAGGAAGGCCATCACCAGGGCCAGGGGGACGAAGAGGGCGCCCCAGACTAGCATGTTCCAGCGCATCACCTTCGCCCCGTCGAGGGGCCCGATGGGGAGGAGGTTGAACAGCGCGAGGAATATGTTGACGGGGACGCCTATGGAGCCGACGTCTCTGAGGATCCCGGGCCCGGAGAATAGGAGGGGGACGAACAGGAGGGCGATGGCGACGTTCATCAGGGGTCCAGCGAGTGAAATCTTCCCGTTCTCCGACTTTGAGATGTTGGCCCCGGAGATGTAGGTCGCCCCCGGCGCCGCGAAGACGAAACCAATCAGTGACGAGACCAGGGCGAGGACCAGCCCCATGGGCCACATCCTGAACTCGGCCCAGAACCCATACCTCTGCGCCACGAACTTGTGGCTCAGCTCATGGAAGACGAAACCCGGGCCAACGGTGACCAGCGATATCCCCACCAGGAGCCCAGCATAGGACAGGGAGACCCCGCCTCCCAGGACGTTGAAGCCTCCCCCGGACAGGGCGAATGAGAACGCGACGCCCAGCGCGAGCCAGGCTACCGCTATGTCCCTGATCTCGACCCCGGAGAACACCCTGGCCTGCCTTCCGCGCGGGGCGGCGCCGGTGTAGGACGGCGTCTGCCAGGAGAACGTGGTCTGAGGGGGCGCCGTGATGGTGCGCTTCTGCGTGAGGTCCCCCTTGCACTGGTGCGCCTCGGGGAGCCTGTGGTCGGGGCAGTAGGTGCCGCCGCAGAAGTTGCAGACGAACGGGAAAGGCTCGTCTTTGCCGCAGAAGTCGCATTTCATGACATGGCCCGCCTTGAGAATCGGAGGCTCAAGCGCCGAACCGCGTTTAAGAACGTTGCTGCGGCCCTGGGCTCCGGGGAGGCTTCGCCGGGACCTGCCGCAATCCAGAAAGGTCGTCGCAGGGCCCGGTGCAACGGCAGGAGCGCAAATATATCTCGGCGCCTGCGCTGGTGGTAGGAAGTGGATGGGGAGACATGTTGAGCGCCGAGGACCAGAATCTGTACGAAGTGACCTGCTTCGACTGCAACACCACGAAGTCGTACTTCACCGCCCAGGGCGTGGCTTTCTTCAAGCTCAGCCATGAGGGGCACAAGCTGAAGGTGAACGAGCCTGCCGGCGAGGCCCCAGCGCAGGGCACAGA
>JBJKSN010000108.1:0-4407 GCA_046703945.1 Nitrososphaerales archaeon
GGAGCGGGCCATAAGCGCCTCCAGAGAGGAAGACGCCCTGCCGAAGCCGTAGTCGTCGATGGCCTCGCCCCCGGTCTGCATCAGGACGATCACCACCCCGGCGAAGGCCTCCCCGGTGACCATGGCCGTGACTATGGCGAGCATGGCGACTATGTCGGCGGCGAACCTCCCCTTCGTCATCCCGACAACCGTCTTGACCACCACCGGCGCCCCCCCGACCACGAGCGCGCCGTACCAGACCAGCTGGGCCGCCTCTCCATGGCCGAGGAGAAAGGCGACGCCCCCCACGGCGAGGCCAGCGAGGGCGACCACCGGGAGCGGGTAGCTGCGGACCACCCTGCCAGGCGAGACCCGGTGGCTCGGAGCGGCGGTCATCGACCGGGACCCTGCCTCCGGAGAATTAAGGCTATGACGCGGTTCTCAGTGGCGGGAACAGCCCGAACGGTCAGCCGGGACGGGAGCGGCCGAAAGCTTACATCGGGGGCCCAGGGTCGGGGGCCGTTCTTCACGTCCTCCCCTTCACCTTCCTATGCGGTAGTGATCCTCGTCGTCGCCTTCATCCTGATACGGGTGTCCAGGAGGGTGCTGGCGAGCCACAGGGGCGCCCTCTTCAGCATCTCCAGGACCTACACCTACACGGCGGTGTACGTGCTCGTGGGGGCGGGGTTCTCGGGTCTATCCTACATCGAAGGGGTCCCCTACATCCTCGCAGTTCCTGAGATAGCCATCGCAGTCGCGGCCGCGGTGGGCTCCTACCTCTACTCGGACAGGAGGATCACTTTCTGGAAGGAGGGGGAGGCGCTGTACTTCAGGGGAGGCGTCATCATCTATCTCATCTACCTGGTGGCGCTGGTGGCCAGGCTTGTCCTGGACATCGCGTTCCTGGGCCCGTCCGCGTTCAGCTTCACCTCCGCGGCCCTCACCGGTGCCGCCCTCTATTCGACCATGGCGACCGACCTCCTGCTGATCCTCGGCGTCGGCCTCCTCCTGGGGCGGGCGGTCCGGCTGGCCAAGCGCTACGGGAAGATATCCAGAGGAGAGGAGAAGGTCGAGTCAGCCAAGCCCGCGGTCTGATGGAACGGTTTGAGGCTGCTTGGAGTGAGCGAAATTTGGGAGCGCGAGCAGGGTCGAGCCTCCCGCTCTACGCTCTGCAGCCTATCCCTAGCTCGATGATAGGTAGCTCCAGGTGATAACGCCGACGAGCATCACCAGCGAACCGGCGAAGCCCGTTATCAGGGCACCCGCGACGTCAGAGCTGAGCCCGAAGTTCTCGATGAACGAGATCACCGGGGCCCTGACGAGCCAGGCGAAGAAGCCCAGGGCGTAACCCACGAGCCAGAATGCCAGCAGGACTAGTTTTCTTCCCATGCTGTTTCGATGGACCCTATCGAGGTCAAAGTCGGTAAATCGGCCGGAGACAGGATTCCTTTACGGCTTTGTTGAATAGTTTACAGCAGGAACCCGAGGTACGACAGCACGTAGGCTGTCAGGAAGCTGCTCGCCCCTCCCAGGAGGACCAGGAGCACCCCCTCGGCAAGGACCTTCTTGTCCTGCCTGTACTCGTCGCTGACGCAGACGGCCAACAGGCCGCCGAACAACGACCCTGGCTCGGGAGGCAACCCGACCCCTAAGGAGTCTCGAGGATAGTTAACGGTTGCGGAGAGGTCGTCCATAGTCGCGGCGGGTGCTCAATCCCCTGTGGGAGGCAATACGGGCGCGTAAGCCGGCACGCCCCCGGCACCTGTCCTCAGCGTGGCCTGCACCGTCGTCATGGCGGCGCCCATTCCCCGATGCGCTTCAGCACGCTCAGGGCCCTGAGAGTTATCACCTTGCTCGGCTTCCCGGGGTCCTCCAGGGAGAAGGGGACGGTCGCCTGCTTCGGGTGCGCCCTGTTCCACGCCCCCTGCGGACTCTCTGGGTCGGGGTTGACCGAGTCGAGCAGCCACCTCCCGTCCGGCCTCCGCTTCTTCTTCAGCAGAGAGAGGGCGAAGCCCATCCGCTTGTCGTCGGCGTAGCCCAGGGCGGTGAGGAAGTCCAGCCCAACGAGTAGGTCGTAGTAGTAGTGCACCGGGTAGTGGAACCTGTACCACGGCTCGTACCTGTCCCCCTGGACGTGCAGCTCCCGCTGCAGGAAGAACTCGGCCCCCTTCTCGGCCGCTTCCTTCATCCCCTTGGTCCACTTCTGCCGCGGGTACACCGCGAAGGCGCTGAGGGGCTCCCAGGAGTCCAGGTTCCGGCCCCTGGCTCCCTCCCCGTAGTTGTAGCACGACCAGCCTCCGAGGGGCGCCTGGTTCTTCACGAACCACTCGAAGGCGCTCCTCACCTTCGGGTGGTCGACGTAGCCGAACTTGACCAGGGCCCTGGCCGTGTTCCCCGTGGTGCAGAGGTGCCCGTACTTCGCGCCCCCCTTGTTCGACCCCACGAAGCCGCCGTCCTTGGTCGCGAACCATTCGATCCACCGGCGGCACGCCCTGTCGACCCGCGTGTCCGCCTTCGTGAGGCCAAGGTCGGAGAGGACCAGGAGCATCCAGTTGGTGGACGTGTACTTCGGGTGGTAGAGGCTCCGCCCGCCCTCCCAGTACCCCTCCACGCTCTGCCTGTCGAGTATCTCCTTCGCCCAGCCCAGGCCGGGGATGGCCGCCCTGGCCGCCTTGACCTCTGGGTCGCGCGGGAGCCTCCCGAGCAGCTCCGTCAGGGCCAGGTACCGCACCGATGGCTGGCCCTCCTGGAGGAGCCATGACACGACTGAACTCTCGCGGTTCATTGCTTCACGGCCTGAGCCTGGCCCTCGGGTGCCCTAGGCGAGCGCGGCGAGGTCGCTGGCGGTCTCCTCGGGCTTCGTTATCATCGGCCAGTGGCCGGTCTCGATGAGCTTGTAGGGCCCTTCCAGCTTCCCCCACTTCCCGGCGATTATCTCGTCCACCGGGTCACCCGCGAGGGTGCAGAAGATGTAGGCCTCCTTGACCGCGTCGTACTTCTCGGACAGGGTTATCGGGTCCTTGGCCAACCTGACCGGCCATGGGGTGGCCATGGACATCATCCACTTCCTCTTCTCCCCGACCACGTCCTTCCCTATGGTATCCACCGTCTTCTCGATGAGCTGGACTCCCAGCGAGTCCGGCGTGAGCGACGGGAACTCGTTCGCCGGGTCGAAGGAGGCCTGGGGCTCCCTAACCCTCTCGGGCCTGAAGGCGTCGAGGTAGATCACCTTCGACACCCTGTCGCTGACCCTGTCGGCCACGGCCGCCGCCACCTTTCCGGCGAAGCTGTGCCCCACGAGGACGAAGTCGTCCAGCTCGTTGTACCGTATCACGTTGAGGACGTCCTGGGTCGCGGTCTCCATGCCTACGTCCCTGGACATCAGGTGGACCCTGTCCCCCATCCCCGTGAGGGTCACCGGGTAGGCCTCGTGCCCTTCCTTCTCGAGGAGTGGGACGACGTACTTCCACGCCCAGGCGCCGAGCCATGCGCCGGGGACCAGGACGAAACGCGACATGGCGGCGACTCGGCCCCCGGATACTTAAGCCTCCGGAAGGCTCAGCGGGACCCCCCTGGGGAGACGGGTGCGCGAAAGTGGCCGGCTTCGCCCCGCGTTCCGTCGGAGGCCCTGACCGGGCGCCGGGCGAAGGGAAAACTGGGGCCTGCCGGGTTCCGGAGGTCAACAAAGGGCGCATGGGAGCGTTGATATACCCCACGCGAGTTCAGATTTCGGCAAGGCCTCCACCTTGCCAAGAAGTTTTCTCGGGAAACTCGACGGAGCCCAGGGCGTTTTCACATTCAGGGACTTCATACTCCTCCCTGGACGGAGCGAGGTCGAGCCGGGCGGCATCGACCTGTCGACGAAGCTCACCAGGAACATAGCGCTCAAGGCCCCCCTGGTCTCTTCCCCCATGGACACGGTGACCGAGTGGAGGATGGCCCTGGAGATGGCCAGGCTGGGAGGCGCCGGTGCGATACACAGGAACATGCCCGTCGAAAGGCAGGTGGAGCAGGTGAAGAGGGTGAAGGCGGCCAAGGGCGAAACCCTGAGCGTCGACGGCAAGGGGAGGCCCCTGGTCGGGGCCTCGGTCTCCCCCCTGGACGCAGAGAGGTGCAGGGCCCTGGACAGGGTGGCCGACTTCCTGGTGGCCGACGTCGCCCACTTCCACACCTCGAAGGTCATGGATGCGGCCAGGAGGGTGATCCCCGACCTGTCTGCCGATTTCATAGCTGGGAACGTTGGGACGAGCCAGGCCGCGCTGGACATCGTCGACGAGCTCCCCAGGGTCGACGGGTTCAGGGCGGGGATCGGCTCCGGCTCCATCTGCATAACATCAGAGGTTACCAGGGTCGGGGCGCCGACCCTCTTCGCCGTGGCCCAGGTGGCCAGCGCCATGGAGGAGAGGGGCTTGGGCATACCCATAGTGG
>JBJKSN010000109.1:0-7964 GCA_046703945.1 Nitrososphaerales archaeon
AGGTCGACCAGCTCCTCCTCGGTCCTCTCCACCGGCTTCTCGGGCTCGGCCTCCTTCTTCTGGCGGCCTCTGGCCTGCCTCTTGGCCTTCTCCTTGGCTGCCGGCTTCTTCTGTTTCATCTTGACTGGACGAACTCCTGCCTTATCACGTAGTTGTCGAGTATCTCCCTGCACCTGTTCCTGACCGTCACCTCTGTCACCTCGGCGAACTCCGCCACCTCCCTCTGGGGAAGGTGCGCCCCCACCATCACCGAAGACAGGTAGACGTAGGCGGCCGCCAGCCCGGCGGGGGCCTTGCCGCTGGATATCCGTGAGTCGCT
The DNA here is from genome assembly GCA_046703945.1 of Nitrososphaerales archaeon. Classification (GTDB taxonomy): domain Archaea; phylum Thermoproteota; class Nitrososphaeria; order Nitrososphaerales; family Gagatemarchaeaceae; genus UBA183. Next base: position 320 of record JBJKSN010000109.1, read on the forward strand.
GGTCTTGCGGGACAGCGTGAGCGCGAGGTGCTCGACTCTGGTGTCGATCTTGGCGATGTTCACCAGCTTGGAGATGTACTTCTCCACCGACGGCGGAGGGACGTACTCCTTCTCCACCTCCTTCAGGACCAGGCGGAAGTAGCGGGCAACGCTCCCCTTCTCCATCCCCGAAGCCCTGGCGACCTCCTTGAGGGTGCGGGAGACGCCGCACTTCCTGCAGGCTAGGTAGACCGTCGCCGCGGTCATGCCGAGTATGGACTTGCTCTTGGCGACCTTCTTTTTGGCGGAGGTCCTGTAGATCTGGGCCGCGGTCTCCGCCACGTTGTCCGGGAGGTTGAGGGCGTCGCAGAGCTCGCTGATCTTCGAAAGGACGTTGGAGAGCCCCCGCTCCTCGCTGTTGATGGTCCGGGACCTGCTCTGCCACTTCCTCATCTTCTCCACGGTCGCCCGCATCGCCGGGTCGAGGTACTTGCCGTGGGAGTCGCGCATGGTCCTCCCTATCTCTGTGGTGAGCCCGAAGTCGTGCAGGGCGAGCGTCGTCGGTGCGCCCACCCTCACCCGCTTGTTCTTCTCCTGCAGGTCCATGGCCTTCCACTCGGGGCCGGAGTCTGCCGGAGCGAGGGTGACGTAGCCGCATGTGGGGCAGACCTGCTCCCCCTTCTCCGAGTCCCCGATCAGCCTGTTGCCGCAGACCGGGCAGGATGTCCTGAACGCCTCGTCTCTGCTGGTGCTCCAGATGCTCAATGCTCTACTCCGCGAAGGCGGGCTCCCCCGGTCTTCCCGCGCGGGTGCTCGCTGCGATCACCGACGCGTAGGGGGCCCTTACCGGCCCGATGAGCTCCGAGACCTTCCCCAGCTTCCTCCGCCCTTCGTCGAAGAGGAAGACGCCGGGCCTGACCTCTTTGGTGAGGCGGACGACGAGCCGGCCACTCTTGGCCCTATGGATGACTGTGCCCACCTGAAACAAGAGAGCGTTACGCCTCTTTTCCGCCCTTTAAACGTTAAGGGCCCAATCACTTTTTGCGGGTCTGCTGGGCCTGGCGCCTCTGGGCGATGCCCCTGACCGTGGCAAGCTCCTTGGCGACCTTCAGCATCAGCGCCTGCTTGGGCCCGGCCTTCGCCACGGAGACGTAGCCCGACTCCTTGGACGCCCTGGACGGGTAGCGGGCCGCCTGGGGCTGGGGCTGCAGGTTGAGCCTCCGGCACGCCTCTCCGAGCTCCGCGAGGGCCGGTGCCCTGGTTGCCGAGCTCAGCGGGACCCTCCGCCCCCCTTCCCGCTTCAGCTCGGAGTCGAAGTAGTCCAGCCAGAATATGTAGCGGTCGTACTCCTTCATTTCTTCGACGCGAGGACGGCGTTGACCACACCGTCGGCCGTCGGGCGCGAGGTGACCACCGCCTCCCCAGCCTCGGTCTCGAGGACCGCGCCCCTGGTTATGACCCCCCGCCTCTCGTAGTCCCTGTTGGCAGGGCTCTTCTTTACCCTCACTATCTTCGACTTCGTCGCCTTCCCCGACTTGTCGGAGACGTTGGCGTAGTCGGCGAATATCACCCCTGTGGAGACCGACCCTCCGCGCCTCCTGCTGGTCCGGGTCGACGCCGCACCCACCAGCGGCTCGATGGCGTAGCCGTCCTTCTCGTAGGCCCTCCTCCCCCTGTGGGGCCTGGACCTGCCTCCGGTCGGCCTTCGCTTCGTGAGGTTCTCGATGGGACGTGTCATCGCTTTCTGTTGGCCGCCCTCCCGGGCCTCGTGTTAAGCGTATCGGAGCGGGACGGCAAGAACAGGGGGGCTATCTCAGAGCGAGCGTCCGGCTTTCCAGCTGCCTCTTCATGGTGGTGACGTCCGTGCTGAGGCCGAAGTACTCGGCGAACCTGGCGGTCGTCTTGAAGGCCTTGCTCCTCCCCTGCCTCTCCCCCAGGATGAATCCCACCGCCTCCAGCTCCTTCACGTGCTGGTAGACGGTGGAGCTCCGCCTCTGGACCAGCTCCGAGGAGGTTATCGGCTGGAAGAAGGCGATGAACGACAGGGTCCTGAGGGCGGCCCTGGAGAGGAGAGGCCGGGTGGCGAACTTCCTGGCAGTCTGGGTGTACTTCGCCTTCAGCTGCATGGCGAACCGCGGCCCTGAGTACTCCACCACCTCCACGGCCTGGAAGGCGCCGTTGACTGCCTTCGCTATCTCCCGGGCTATGGCCGCAGCCTTCCGTTCCGAGGAGGTCCCGGCCACCCGGGCCAGGTCTTCGACGGAGATGGGCCTCCCGGCGGCGTAGAGCGCCGCCTCGACCTTGGCGACCATCTCTTTGGGGAGGGCCGATGTCGCGTCTTCGCTACTCAAGCTGGCCCACCGACACCACCAGCGCGTCCTGGTCGGACTCCTCCTGGTTGATCACCACTTCGCCGTCGTTGGCCGCGAACAGGAGGAGGATGAAGACGCGGGCGGCGTCGAGGGGAGAGAGCCCCCTGAGCAGCTCCGAAAGGAGGGCCTTCCCGGTCGCCCTCAGCCTCTCGACGAGGATTTTCCTGAACTCCGAGAGGAGGACCTGTAGCGAGACGACGTAGTTGTCGAAGTCCGGCGGCTGGAGGTCGGCGATGGCGAGCGGGTTCTGCGCCTCCCCCTCGTCGCTGACGACGATGTCCTGCAGGATGCGGCCGAGCTCGTCGAAGAGCTCGTCGATGTTGGTGGAGTAGATCTCGTACCTGAACGGCATGACTATGATCTGCGGGGGCTCGGCCGAGTCGACCAGCCGCCGCTGCATCCTGAGCTTCTCGAAGAGGAAGAGCGTCTCCACCTTCAGCCTGTAGATGGTGGCCGAGGAGAGGGCCGCCGTCCCGGCCGCGCGCATGTCGATGAGGTCGGTCTGCGAGATCGCCTTCAGGAACATGTCCAGGAGCTCGGAGAGGTTGATCTCCCAGGGGCTCTTGCGCTTCGCCAGCGAGGGGTCGATGAGCACGTTGAGGGGCGGCCGCCCCAGCACCGGGGAGCTAGGCACTCCGCGGCACCTCGGCGGGCTTGTAGTGGACCACCCTCGAGGTCCCGCCCGCTGAGTAGACCCCATAGGTGGTGTCGCTCTCCGACACGAAGACGTCCCTGAGGGTGATGGCGATTATCTGGGCCTCGGCGGACTTCTCCTTCAGGAACTTCGCCAGGCTGCTGGAGTTGACCGCGTCCAGCGGGGCGTCAATCTCGTCGAAGAGGTAGAAGGGGTGGGTCTGGACCGCCTGCATGGCGAGTATCAGGGAGACCCCGGTCACGGCCCGCTGCCCTCCGCTGTGCTGGGACGACTCGCGGAGCCCGTTCCCGAAGTCGGCTCTCATGAATATCCCCCCGGCGAATATCTCGTCCGGCTTCTCCAGGTCGAGCTGGGCGTTCCCTCCGGTCAGCTTCGTGAAGATGGAGCTGAACTCGCTCCCCACCCTGTCGAAGGCGGACATGAACACCTTCCTCTTCTCGGAGTCCACGCTCTCGATGAACGATATGATGGAGTTCCTCTCGTTCTCGAGCTCGTTGTGCCTGACTGACAGGTTCTTGTAGCTGAGGTACATCTCGGTGTACTGCCTGTCGGCCCCCCGGTTCACCGACCCCGACGCCCCCTGGTACTCCTGCTGCAGGTCGGACAGCAGCGACTCGCTGGACTCGAAGTACTCGAGCTCCTCGGCGTAGCCGAGCATCCTCAGGCTCCCGAGCGCCTCCTCTATCCTCTCCTGGGTCGCCGAGACCTGGCCCGCCAGGGCGAACAGGTCCTTCTGGTGGCTGGCCACCGACCTGGAGACGCCGTCCCTCTCCTCCTTCAGGCGCTTCGCCTTCGCGTCGAACTCGTCCAGGACCGGCTGGCTCCTCTTGGACGAGTCCATCAGCTTCGATATCTGCTCCTCCAGGGACCTCTTCTGCTCCGCCAGCTCCCTGATCCTCCGCGGCGCCTCCCTGGCGAACTGCTTGTTCGACTGGAGGTCCTCGGTCGCGTTGGCCAGGTCCAGCTGGTTCTCCTCCAGGGCCCGGAGGAGGACGTTCTCCAGGTTCGCCTTCTCCCTGGTCAGGGAGAGGTTGAGGTCCTGGATGCGGTTCCTGATGCCGTCGATCTCGTCGGACACCGACTTCTTCGTCGCGTCGAGCTCGGCGAGGTGGCCGGCCAGCCCCAGCGCCTGGGAGTCCGCCACCACCTTCTGGAGGGAGGCGATCCCCTTGGCCGTCGACTCCTTCTTCTCGACGCTGGCCTTGAGCCTCTCCTCGAGCCGGGCGACCGCGGTGGCCTGCTTCTGGTACTCCGCGTTCATGGTCTTGAATATGCTCCTGTATCTCTTGGCCATCCTGGTGATGGTGGTCGCCTCCGCCTTCAGGCTGGTGGTAGTCACGATCCTCTTGATCCGCTCCTTCATCATCGTGCGGGAGCCTGACTCCACGGAGCTGAGCTCCGACTTCCTCCTGTCGATGGCCCCCTTGAGGGCGCCCACGGCGTCCTCCACCTCGCTCATCCCCTCGATGTTCTCCAGGCCCTCCATCAGGTTGACCATCAGCTCCTGGTAGCCGTAGCTGAACGCCCTCCCTCCGGGCTCGAAGGTCTCGCCGGCCTCGGTCACGGCCCGCACCCCCTCCGACGCCATGATGTACCCTATGGCCTCTGTCTCGACGAGGACCGAGTCCCCGGCGAGGAAGTTGACCAGCCCCTCGAACTCGCCTTCGCACTTTATGACGTCGGAGAGCGGCCCGACCACCCCGGCGGACTTCTCCACGTCCGCGGCCTTGCACGACTCGACCTCGCTAAGCGGTATGACAGAGAAGCTCCGCGCCTTCAGGGACTTCGCGGCCTTGATCAGGTGTGTCATGGACTTTAGGTCCTGGACGACGAAGGCCCCCAGCCACTTGCCCATCACAGCGTTGACGGCCTTGGAGTACTGCTGCGGGTACTTCACCACCTGACCCAGCCTCCCGACGTAGCCGGGGACGCCCCCCTGGTCGCAGAAGTCCTGGAGCTTCAGCTGCCCGCTCCTCTCCCCGGCCAGGCTCTCGGAGAGGTGCCTGAAGGCCTCCTCCTTCGACATCTCCGCGGACGCCTTCTCCAATATCTTCGACGCGCCCTGGATCGACGCCACGAGCCTCTCCCTGGTCTTCTCCGCTCCCGAGAGGCTCTCGTCGAGGGCGCTGAGCTCCTTCGTGGAGGAGTCGTAGAGGCCGAACAGCTGCTTGGTGTTTGTCTCCAGCTTCCCAAGGACCTCGGAGTACCCGTCGACCCTTAGCTTCAGCTCGTCCAGGCGCTTCCTCTCGACCCCCAGGCTGGCGTTGGCGGCGTTGATGGCGAGCTCGACCTGGGTCTGCTTCTGGGCGAGGTCGGCGAGCCTGACCTGCACCCGCGCCTCGAGCTTCCCCTTCTTCTCGATGGTCCCCCTCAGCTCCTCCCCCGCCCGGAAGAATTCTTTCAGCCTCTGGGCGAGGTCGGCGTGCTTGTCGTCCAGCTTCTCGATCTCGGCCGTCAGCTGCCTCACCGCCGAGCTGGCCGCGTTCGCCTCCTTCTGCTTCTCCGAGACGACCTGCTTCAGCTGTGGGACTGTCTCCCCCTCGAGCTCCGCGACGTTCCCCTCGGCGGTCTTGAAGTCAGACTCGAGGGTCTCGAGCTCGTTCCTGAGCTCGGCCAGCTGGAACTGCAGCTCCACGTGGCTGGCGCCCCCTCCCTGTATCACCTCCACGATGAACTTCGTCTTGTCGCTGTCCACCTGGGCTATGCGGCCCTCCAGCTCGGTGAGCCTAGTCCCCAGGTCGCCCAGCTTCCCGTTCAGCTCCTGCTCCTGGGACCTGAGGTCTGCGAGCCTCCCCTTCAGGTCCGTGACCCTCTTCGAGGTTATCACTGCGTTGAGCCAGTTGATCTGCGACTCGAGGAGGTTGTACCGGACCATCTCAGTCCTCTGAGAGTCGAGGGACTCCAGGGTGCTCTTCATCTCGCCGATGCGCGCCATGGCCACCTCGAGCCTCTGGTCGGCCTGGCTGAGCTGCCTCTGGGCCTCGGACTTGCGTTCGTCGAACTTCGCTATCCCCACGACGCTCTCGATGACCTTCCTCTTCTCCTCGGGGGTGAGGTCGGCCATCCTCGTCGCCGCGCCCTGGGCGACGATGTTGAACCCGCCGGGGGCGAGCCCTGCCAGGTCTATGACCTCCGTGAGCGCCCCTCTGGTGCTCTTCCTCCCGTTCAGGTAGTATGAGTTGTCGCCGTCCTCCCTGAGCTCCCGCGTGATGGTGACCAGGTCGGAGTCGACTGGGATGGCCCTGTCGGAGTTGTCGAACTGCAGCGTGACCCTGCAGGCGTTGGGCTTCCCGCCTCCGGACGAGTCCTCCTTCCTCGGGTCGTAGATGAGGCCGGAGAGCCTCCCGTTGGCGGCCCTCAGCGCCTTCGGCGAGTTCTCCCCGATGGTGAATGCGATGGCGTCGGCGAGGTTCGACTTGCCGCTCCCGTTGGGCCCGGTGATCACCGTGAACCCGCGCTCGAAGTTCACGACGACTGTGCGAGGGCCCGAAGACTTGAAACCGCGCATCTCAAGCCTCCGAATATACGTCACAGGTAGATTAGCCCCGACTGTAGGACAGGTTGGACAAGGGATATAAGGGAATCGGAGGCTGATTTGTCGTGATAAATCCGCCCTCCACCGACGCCGGAGGGAGATTTTTCGGAGCGAGCGCCCTCCAAAAGAGGAGGCGGCAGGGATGGGTCGTTTCGGGCTCGTTTTTTGCTCCTGGCTGATATTTCAGCTCTGATGGGCAGTCTACCCCCTATCCTGGCCGTTCGAACTGGTCACCGCGGGACCCATGGCAAGGTAGTAATAATCCGGACCCCCGGCCGGAGGCGTTGACAGTATACGCGCAGAGGCGCAAGAAGCTGCTCGCGGCGGCGAAGGGGAAGCAGGTGGTCGCGCTCACCCCCGCCAACCTGTTCTATCTCACAGACTTCTTCGGCGGGGGCGTGGGGATAGTGCACCCCGACAGGACCGTGGTGGTGACATTCCCCCTCGAGGCGGACAGGGCCGAGGAGGCCTGCGCGGAGGCAGAGATAGTCGTGGTCAAGAAGAGGGCGGAGATGGAAAAGGCGCTGGCGAAGCAGCTGCGCAAGGGAGGGGTCGTCGTCGACCAGATACAGAGAGGCCTGAAGGCCGGGCGCTTCGAGGAGAAGCCAGAGCTCTTCCTGGAGACGAGGCGGTTCAAGGACGCCGTGGAGCGGGAGAGGATCAGGGAGGCGTGCGCCCGGACCGACAGGGTCTTCCGGGTCCTCGAGGAGGAGCTGAAGCCGGGCAGGTCCGAGTGGGAGCTGGCGGCCGAGGTGATGCGGTCTGCCACGGAGCAGGAGATGGCGCCGACCGGGTCCGACTCGTCCATCGGGCCCGTCATAATCGCGTCCGGGCCGCACGGGGCCTACGGCCACTCGGAGCTCTCGAAGAGGAAGGTGAAGAGCGGCGACTTCGTGGTGGCGGACCTCTTCTTCAGGTACCAGGGATACAACTCCGACGAGACGAGGACATTCGCCGTGGGGAACGTCACGCCGGAGATGAAGAAGGCCTACGCGGTGGTGAAGGAGGGCCAGCAGGCGGCCATCGACGCGGTCCGGGACGGCGTCACCTGCGGCTCGGTCCACGACGCGGCCGTGGGCGTGCTCCGCAGGCACAGGATGGACA
>JBJKSN010000110.1:0-3713 GCA_046703945.1 Nitrososphaerales archaeon
CTCTGGAGCCAGGCGCCCGAGGACATGACGTGGCACGTGACCGACTTTCTCTGGCTCGGTGGGCTGGCGGACGGCGGTTACCGTGCGAGGGACTTCGTCCGCGTGCCGTTCGTGAACTACCCTCCCGTGGCCGGAGGACACTATGTCGGGACCTACGTAGGGGGAGAATATCTGTTCAGCAACTGGTTCGTACTCTTCGTGGCACTCGTCCTGGTCGCGTCGAGGCTGCCTGGCCTCTCCTTCCCGTCGTCTCGCCTATGGCCCCGGAGGACACGCACGGGTCGGCCTGCGAGCCGGATCGAAGCGAGGTCCGAGGCTCGTCCGGTCGTGCGGCGGTCGATCGGGCGCCGTTTGACCTTTCGAGCTCCAGGCAGCGCCCTCGGCGCCGCTCAGCCTTGCTCGCACTCCAATACTTAATAGAGAGAAGCGCGCTAGCAGTACATGCGGGGCGGTTGGGACCTACGAACACCCAGTGCCTAGAGAGGTGCGACTTCGATGTCGACTGACATTGTGTGCTGTCACTTTTCGCCGCGAGGGGGAAATCTCATTCAGCAGCCAAGTTGAGGTCCCCATCGCGGTCGACCCCGAGCTGAGGAGCCCTTCCAGCCAAGCGAGACGGCTGGTCACCCTCGGTCTTGGCGTCCTATGGATCATGGACGGCCTCTTCGAGCTCCAGCCCGGGCTGAAGAGCCACTTCGCCGTAGCCGTCATAGGGAACGCCATGGAGACCCTGCCATCTCTGTTCTACCTGACCTCGATGAACATGCTGTCCACCCTCATCATCCCGTACGCGGGTCTGTGGGACATGCTCTTCGCGCTGCTGCAGCTCTCTCTAGGGGTGGCGTTAATCGCGGGCTCCACGAGAGTGAAGCACCTTGCGCTGTTGGCCTCGGTGGCCTGGGGCTCGGTGGTCTGGGTCTTCGGAGAGGGGATGGCAGGGATTCTCAGCCCCGGAGGCACCTTCCCCGGGACGCCAAGCATCCTCAATGGCTTCCCAGGCCCGGCGATGGTGTATGTATTGATCGCCCTGTTGCTCCTCATGCCCGAGAGCAGATGGACGCTCTCCGGCCGCTTCTCCGTAGTGGCCGACGCCCCGGCATTGGTGTTCCTTGCCTGCGCCGCGGTTCAGGCAGCCCCCTTGATGTGGACCTCCTACGGCCAGGCATCCATATTCGTGGCCGGCCGAGACAACCTCCCGTCACAGATGGCCATCATCCTGAGACCGTTTGCAGACTACACGATAGCGCACCCGGTGATAGGGAACTCCATCGAGGTCGGGGCGAACCTGGCCGCGGCGCTCGGCCTGCTGCTGGCCCGCAAGAGCAAGTGGGTCTTCGTCTTCGCTTTCGGATGGCTCGGGTTCGTCTGGCTCTTTGGGCTGGGCCTAGGCGGGATTCTCACGGGCTTGGGGACGGACCCTGGCGCGCCTCCTGCCATCATGCTCCTGATGGGCCCCGCGCTCCTCGCGCTCAGAAGCCTTGGCCGAGGCATGCCCCGGAAGCCTGGCCCCCAGATGCCAGAGGTCTTCGGCGATGGGCGTGGCTCGACGCCAGGTGGTCTCGGAAGGACGTTCGAGTCCAGGTCAAGCCGGGCCCGAGAGCGGGGAAGGCTCAAGCCTGCTCGCTCCGCTAGGCTTGGAAGGAGTCCCGCGGGTCGGACAACTCCGCGCCTTTTGGGCGCTTTTGAGCCGACGACACTCCGGTTTCTGTGGCCTGAACAGGCTGACGAGTCGGCCAAGGCCGACCACTACAGCCGGAAGCTATTGGCTCCCATTTAGGGATCTGCCAGGCTGAGCTACCGCGGGACCAAGACGGGTTTCTATCGTTTACATTTAACCTCTTCTTCGATTTTGAGGCGGCGCCACCCCCACGAACACCCCTGCCGGGGGCAGACCGCGAAACGCTTAAGAGACGTTCCAAAAAAAGCGCGCCAACTCAGGATACAACGAAATGAGCGCGAAGTCAAGACCAAGAGCCAAGAAGGCCAAGAACTCAAAGGCAAACGCCAAGCCGAAGAAGGCACAGCCCAAGAGGCCGGTGAAGGCCGCCCCGCCGACCCAGAAGCCAAAGAAGCAGCCAAAGGAGAAGAAGGTCAAGGAGCAGAAACCTGCCGCGCAGAGCCAGCCAAAGACGGAGCGCGTCGAGCTCGGCCCTGCACCGGCAGCGGCTGTGGCCGCAAGGCACATGGACTCGATGCACGAAAGGAAGGGCAGAGGATTCTCGTTCGGCGAGCTTGCGTCCGCAGGAGTCTCGATGGCGATCGCGTTGAGGCAGAACCTCTCCCTCGACGTCCGCCGGCGGAGCGTCGTGGAAGGAAACGTGGAGGCTCTGAAGGCCTGGTTGAAGGCGCCGGCCCCCGTGAAGAGCTAGGCCGGGGCTCAATAGACCTACGCCAGCTTGTTCTTGCGGGCGTTGTGGAAGAGATACTGCTGGGCGTACCCGGCGTACTCACCGAAGTAATCGCGCATGGCGGCGGAGACCTTCTCGTACTCCGTCCCCGAGAGCCTTCCGGAGTCTGAGAGATGGGAGTCGAGCTTGCTCGCGAGAACGTCTCCGAGCAGCACAGGATAGTATCTGGCGAGGACCCTGGCCATCCATACGTCGATCGGGAACGCCGAGTCTTTGTCGCAGGAGAAGAGGAGGATGCAGTCGGCAGCCTTCCTGCCTATCCCGAGTAGCGTCTTCTCCCCGAGGACCCTTTCGGTGAGGATGTCCCTCGCCCTCTCGTATCCGGCCAGCCTCAGCTCTTCGAGGTCGACCTCGCCTGAAGCGATCCTCTCGGCGACGGCCCTCACGAACCTGGCCCGGTATCCAAGCCCGCAGGAGCTCAGCTCCTGCACAGACGCAGCGGAGAGCCGGTCCGGGGTCGGGAAGAAGGAGTAGGCAACCCCGCCGAAGTCACCCTGCGTTCCGAACTTCTCGCAGAGGTTCGAGATCATCCTCTTGATCCTCGGGATGTTCGTGTTCGTCGCTATGACGAAGGAGACGAGGCACTCCCAGGGGTCCTGCCTTATCAGCCGGAGCCCGTAGTACCTCTGGATAGCCTCGGTCACGTGGTCGTCCTTCATTATGCCGGAGTAGATGCGGTCCAGGTCGTCGCCTATCCTGAAGTAATCCCAGACCCGCTGGGGCGTGACGTCCTCAGAAGTGGCCACGCACTCGAGCGATGCCTCCTCCTGCCTGACCTTCACGGCGCCGAAGGGGAGCACCCCCTCCCACCACTCGCCCCGGAGCGCCCAACGGAAGGCCTGGCCGCTGTCGAGCGTGTGTCCCAGGTCGAAGGGCACGCCGGAGAGGTTCAGCTTGAACTCCACTACGCTTTCCCCCGGTCTCATCGACCGGGGACTACTAAAGTGAGCCGAGGCGGAACTTGCGCGACCTGTTGCTCTACTTTACCTTCGAGAGCCTGGATTCGACGTCGGACCAGTTGACGACGTTCCACCAGGCTTCGACGTACTTGGCCCTGTCGCTGGTGTACTGTAGGTAGTAGGCGTGCTCCCAGACGTCCAGGCCGAGCAGGATGGTGGCCTCTGCCAGCTCCATGAAGTTCTGCTTCTCTACCTGCGTTATGACCAGCCCGTCGATCTCCTTGTCGTAGCTCAGCAGCGCCCAGCCCGAGCCTTCGACCGCCTTGGCCGCGTCGCTGAACTGCGCCTTGAACTTGTCGAACCCGCCGAAATCGGCGTTGATCTAGTCAGCGATCTTCCCTCCGGG
>JBJKSN010000111.1:0-34267 GCA_046703945.1 Nitrososphaerales archaeon
GCCCTGACCAGGCTGGCCGTCTGGATCGGGACGGGGACGGCCCTCTGCCTGGTCACTGCGCCAGACTTTCTCAATCTCCTGGGGCGCTCTCTGGGAGACACGTTCGGCAGCATCTTCCCGGCCATTCCCTTCGCCGCTCTGCTGACCCTCATCTTGGCATTGAGGTGGAACGAGCTCCGCCGCGTGCTTGAGACAGAAGGGGGGCCCAGGACTGAGCTCAGAGTCAGGGTGCTGGGCGCGGGCATACTGGCGGCGCTCTGGCTGTCTGAGCCTCTTACGAGCCAGACGGTGGAGACAGCGGGCATCTCGATAGTCGCCACGCTTTATGCGGCATCCCTGGTGGTCAACCCTCGGACGAAGACCATCCTCCTCCCCTACGCCGGAATCTACGCTGCAGGGCTGGGCGCTCCGTTCGCACTCCAGTGGGCGTTCGGCGAGCCCTTGGCCTATGCGTCCTCGGCTCTCGCTGCAAGGGTCGTTGGCGCCGCAGGGTTGCCGGTGGCCTGGCAGGGGACTCAGTTCCAGGTGTTTTCGAGGACCGGCGATGTGATCAGCGGGTTCGTCGCTCCCGGGTGTTCGAGCATTATCTCGATAACGACCTTCGTCGGGCTGCTGGCCCTCATGCACCTAGACTTGAAGAAGGACATCCGGTCGACGGCCGCCATCGCGGTCGCGGGAGTGGCAGCCTTGACCCTTCTGAACTCGCTCAGGATACTCCTTCTGATGTGGGTGGGATACGCGGACGGGGCGTCGGCCTTCTGGGGAGTCCACAACTGGATCGGGTACGCGCTCTTTCTGGGATTCTACCTCGCTGCGCTCCCTGTCTACTCCAGGATGGGAGGGAGCGCGGCCGCCGGCTACGCCGTCTCCGGGACGCCGTACACACCGTCGTAACCGGGCGTCACCCTCACCTTCCCCTCTCTGGACGCAACTATGGCCCTGGCAACCTTGGGAGGCACTACCTTGGCCAGCTCCGGCTCCTGGACGTCCAGGAGGACCGAGTACTCGCTCCCGAACGCACCCAGGAGCCTGTCCTGCAGCTCGAGGACTGACCTCGCGTACAGCCGGTTGGCACCCGTGCAGACCGAGATGACCTCGTACAGCGGGAGCAGGCGCTTGAAGGGCGTCGCGCCAGAGAGGACGTAGCCTTCGGGCCTGTCTGCCAGCTCCTCGACGCGCTGAAGGACGCCCAGGGTCATCGTCTTCCCGCAGGCCGGGCACCTGCCCCCCATCCTCTTTGCCTGCTCCGGAGAGACCGAGACGCCGCACTTCTTGTGGCCAGTGTAGTGGTACTTGCCATAGGCGGGATCGACCTCCACGGTGAACAAGAACCTCCCAGGGTCCTTCAACCGGACCGCGTCGAACAGGTCCCTGAACGTCGGACGCGCAAGGTCGAAGGCGTTCGCCTCTCTACCGAGCCGCCAGGGGTTGGGCGAATGGGCGTCGGAATTGGACACCAGGGCTACGCGGTCAAGAGAGGACAGCCTCCAGTTCATCGGCGGGTCGCTGCTTAGGCCGGTCTCGATGGCGAATATCCTCGAAGCCATGTCCTTGTAGCAGTCTTCGAGGGACTCGAAGCCAGACTTCGCCCCGAAGACTCCGAACCAGGGCGTCCAAACATGCGCCGGGATCACTACGATCGACCTTGAGACCTCCATGAGTCCCTCCACCAGGGAAGGAGAGTCGATGCCCGAGAGGGTGGGCCTGCCGTCAGAAGAGAGGTCGGCGAACCTCGAGAGGAAGGCGTTGATCTGCGCCACGGTGTCGAAGTCCGGCGCGTAGAGAAGATGGTGCACCTTCTTCACGCCGCCGCCCTCGTGGTAGACGGTTGAGACTTCGCCTGAAAGCATCCAGGTCATCCCTGAGTAGCTGAATAGACCCGTCCCTGCGACGGGCTTCAGCTTCGACTTCAGCTCCGAGAACCAGGCTGGGTGAGTGAAGTCGCCTGTGCCGAGGAGGCCGAGGCCCTTGGTCCTCCCTCCCTGCGCGAGGTGCGCCAGGTCCATGTTCTTGCTCGTGGCCATGGCGAACTTCGAGTGGAGTTGGAGGTCCGCGAGGACTTTCATCCGGGCGCCGGAGACGGCGCCGGTTAATTAACGGAGGTATGATGAACCTTGGGATTGCAGGCCCGCATTCCAAGGGAGTTCTACGACAGGTACACGCCAGCCGTGGCGAAGGACCTGGTCGGGTGCCGCCTCGTCAGGGTGGAGAAGGGCCGGAGGCTGTCGGGGATCATCGTCGAGACCGAAGCGTACAGGGGCGGGAGAGACCCGGCCAGCCACGCCTACCGCGGGAAGACCACGCGCAACGGTGTGATGTTTGGTCCGCCAGGGCACGCCTATGTGTACTTCACGATGGGGCTGCACTACTGTCTGAACGTCACCACCGAGCCGTCTGGGACGCCGGGCGCGGTGCTGCTGCGGGCGCTGGAGCCTGAGGAGGGGATCTCCATGATGACGAAGAACAGGGGCATGGTCGTAATGGACAGGCTGGCCTCGGGGCCGGGGAACCTGACGAAGGCGCTGGGCTTGGACAAGGAGTTCGACGGAGAAGACCTCCTGACGTCAGGGAGGCTCTTCCTGGAGCAGGGTCGGAGTGCCGGGGAGGTCGGCGCGAGCTCCAGGGTCGGCGTGTCAGCGGGCAAGGCAAGCAAGTGGAGGTTCTTCGAGCGGGGTAGCCGCTACGTCTCCGGAGGGCGGCCGTCTTCACCCCAGAACCCATAACTATCTCAGGATTCAGCCAGTACCATCGGGGTCGTCGGCTAGTCTGGTCTAGGCTTCAAGCCTTGGGTGCCCGCTCAGCAGTGAAAGGGCCGAGTCCGCTTGAGATCCCCGGTTCAAATCCGGGCGACCCCATCCAAGCATCCCCTAATGAAATCATGTCGTCATAGCGTTAAATACATTTGACCTCGACGTCACGGTCGGGTTGCAGGCCGCTCCTCGCAGGGTCAAGACCATCTACAGCGTGATCGCTTCGCCGCAGAGGCTGGAGATACTGAGGATACTGAACATCAAGGGGCCCCTCACCTACAGCGCTCTGAAGACCCTGGCGGGGTTCAAGTCCAAGAAGGAGTCTGGAAAGTTCGCCTACCACCTTCGGAAGCTCGTAAAACAGCTCCTCATACAGCTCAACAGACAGGAGAGGAAGTACACCGTCACCAACCTGGGGAGACTGGTTCTCAACCTCACCAGGCAGATCGAAGAGCAGTCCCTCGTCGAGAGTGGGAAGCTGTACGTGCGGACTTCGCACCAGACGATGGAGGAGTTCAACGCCAACAAGATATTGCAGTCGCTCGTGAAGGAAGCGGGAATGCCAGTGGAGCTGGCTCAGAAGATTACCAGCGAAACTGAGTCCAGGCTCTACAAGTTCCAGACCCAGTACCTCACCGCTCCGCTCATACGCGAGATAGTCAACGCGCTGCTCGTGGAGCACAGCATGGAGGAATACAGGCACAAGCTCACCAGGCTAGGGATGCCGATCTACGACGTGACTCAGCTGCTGGGGAAGGCAGGAGACGATGGGGGGAACGTCGAGTCGCTGATTCACCAGACCGGGAAGCAGGTATTCTCCGAGTACCTCCTACTGGAGCAGCTCCCGAGGGACGTGGCTGACGCGCACCTCTCAGGCGACATTCATATCACCAATGCAGGCTCCTGGGCACTTTCTCCCGACACTGTGTTCGTCGACCTTCTGTCCATGAGGTCCGCAGGACTCAACCCGAAAGGGAAGATCCCCAACACCCCGATGATACCGAGCCCCGAGAACGCCGAGAGGGCCCTCAACATAGTGCTCAACATGGCGTCCATGCTCACTAGGGAGGCCTCTGACGAAGTGACATTCAGGAACTTCCTCCAGTACATCGGACCTTTCTGCAGGTCGAAGGGGAAGAGAGAGCTCGAGTCGCTCTTCCTTAGGTTCTACGAGGTCATCGGCTCCCCTGTGGCCGGGGCGGCCAGCCCGGGCATCAGCATCGACCTAAACCCGTACAAGCACGATGACGTCGGCCGGGAAGTCCTGGACAAGACCCTGGACGCGGCGCTCGGCGCCTACCGGAGCTATGTCGAAGAGACCCCAAGGCCGGACCTCCGGCTCCTTCTGGCGAAACCCAGCAGGGTGGATGAGACGAAGACGTTGAAGGATGCGGCGTCGATCATCTTCAATGGAGGGAGGATAGCCTTCTTCTCCTCTGACCAGCGGAGGAGCTTCCTCGGGCTGAATGCCAACGTGCTTTCCCAGGAGTCCCAGGCGGACAACATCAGCGTGCTCCATGGGCTCAGCCTGAATCTCCCCAGGCTCGCCTACGACTCCAACCAGGATGAGACATATTTCAGGGCGAAGCTGGCGCTCCTCATCGGAGTCGCTGCGGACGCCCTTTCGACCAGGAGAAGGCTGATTGAGAGGGCGCTGAAGAGAGGCCTCCTCCCGTCGCTGGCGTCCGGTTCTGACGCGGTGACTTCGGACACGATGCCCCTCATCATGAACTTGGTCGGCCTGGATGAGACCCTTGCCAGCCTGATAAGAGACCCGACGACCGCTTCCCGCTACGAGCTCGCCGACAAGATAGTCGGCACGGCCACCCAGGTTGCAGATGACAAGTCGACCAAGATCGACAGGCTGGGCGTAGCCATGCTGGACCTGGATGGGGCACTCAGGCTCGCGAGCCTTGACGCGGAGAAGTACGGGAAGGCGAACCTTCAGCCCCTCATGAGAGGAGCATACGCTCAGGCCCCCAGGCTGCTCCTGGCTGACCTAGAGAACCCCGAGAAGATGGACTACATGGCCAAGCTCTCCGCAGGGCTGCGCGGAGGGACATCTGTCACCCTCGACGGGTCGTCGGACGAGGTTAGGGGGATCTACAACCTTATCCTCAACGCGACCCCCAAGCTATCCTACTTCAAGGTGGACAGGATCATATCCGTCTGTAGGAACTGCGGCAACAAGCTGCCACAGAACGCTGGCCGGTGCCCCAGGTGCAAGTCCGTGGCTATGTCTCAGTATTCGACAGCGGGTTAGGCGTCCATCCGGAATAGATTTTTGTCAATATCAGTTCACAGCTGAGCGTCTCATGTCGCCGACATATGGCGTCGATTCCCACTGAGATGGTTAATTCGGAATGAGCCAAGGCGGAATTATATATCTCAAGCACCGGGGTTCCGGCTAAGGTTATGACGTCGATAGTTGAACAACCACACGACTCTCCGGATGTAGGAGGGGCGGCGAAGGAAGTCAGGATTCCTGCGGAGACTCTGACGGCGTTCGGAGGAGACGAACTGCGCGCCCGGGTCTTCTACGAGAAGTACGCGCTGAGAGATGCGACAGGGCAGCAGATAGAGAAAGTCCCGGCCGACATGTGGCGCAGGGTAGCGAAGGAGCTTGCGTCGCCAGAGAAGGACGAGGAGAAGCAGAAGGAGTGGGCCAACAAGTTCTACTGGCTCCTTGAGCACTACCGCTTCGTCCCTGGAGGGAGGATTCTGTTCGGCGCAGGGCAGACTAGGAAGTCGACGCTCCTGAACTGCTACTTTTTCAAGATCAAAGAGGACTCAATCGAGGCGATCTTCGACTGGTGCAAAGAGGCCGCCCGGACATACAGCTTTGGCGGGGGGGTCGGGACGGACATCTCTGTTCTGAGGCCCAGAGGGGCGCCGGTGAACAACTCAGCCATCTACAGCTCCGGCTCGGTGTCTTTCATGGAGCTTCTCTCGACCACGACGGGGACCATTGGCCAGGCGGGAAGGCGCGGAGCCCTCATGATCACCATAGGGGTGGACCACCCTGACGTGATGGACTTCATCAACGTAAAGAGAGACCTCAAGAGGGTCAACTACGCCAACGTATCAGTAAAGATCACAGACGACTTCATGAAGGCCGTCGAGACCGACGGAGACTTCGTCCTCCACTTCAAGAACGAGAAGGTGGAGATGAGCCGCGCCGTGAGGGCCAGGGACGTCTGGAAGTCCCTGATCAAAGGGGCCTGGCAGTCGGCAGAGCCCGGCGTGCTCTTCTGGGACGCCATCAAGCGCGAGTCAACCACGGAGTACAACGGCATGGAGGTGCAGGGGGTGAACCCTTGCAGCGAGCAGACCCTTGAAAGCTATGGGTGCTGCTGCCTGGGCTCGGTCAACCTCAGCGCCTTCGTGAAGGACCCGTTCACTGAGCGCGCGAGCATCGACTGGGAGCAGCTCACCAGGGCCACCCAATACGGGGTGAGGTTCCTGGACAACGTCCTTGACTACAATGCCGAGAGGCATCCGCTCCCTCAGCAGAAGGATGCGTCCCTCTGGAGCAGGAGAATCGGAATGGGGATCACCGGACTGGGCGACATGCTCATCAAACTGGGGCTGAAGTACGACGAGGACTCCACCATCGGATTCGTAGACCATCTCTTCGAGAGGATCAAGAACGTGATCTACGACTACTCGTCCGAGCTCGGGAAGGAGAAGGGGAGCTTCCCTGCGTTCGACGCCGAGAAGCACCTGGCCCAGCCGTTCATTTCGAGGCTGGACGAGAAGGTGAAGGAGAAGATCAGGGCCCAGGGGATACGGAACGCCGCGGTCACCACCATCCCGCCGGTGGGGTCGGGGTCGATCCTCGCGGGGACCAGCAGCGGCGTCGAGCCGGACTTCGCACTCTACTACACGAGGAGGAGCAAGTCTCTGAGCGAAGGGGAGTTCAAAGTGTTCCACCCTCTTGTGAAGGAGCACATGGCGGCCACAGGAACCAGAGACGAAGGCCAGCTTCCCAACTACTTCGTCACGGCCCACCAGATCAAGCCAGAGATGAGGGTGAAGATGCAGGCGACCATTCAGAAGCACATAGACACCGCCATCTCCAGCACCGTGAACCTCCCTGAAGACATAACTCCGGAGGAGGTCGAGAAGATTTACCTGCTCGCCTGGAGAATGGGCTGCAAGGGGATCACAGTCTACAGAGAGGGGAGCAGGGAGGGGATCCTCGAGACCGAGAAGGTCGCCAAGAAGACCGACGCAAAGCCCGCGGCCTCGTTTGAGCGCCCCAAGGTGATGGAGGGGAGGACCCTCAAGCTCAAACTCCCCCAGGGGAGCATCTACCTCACGGCGAACCTAGTCGGAGGCGAGGTCAAAGAGGTCTTTGTGACCCTGGGCAAGTCCGGCGCCGACGAGAACGCCGATGCGGCTGCGCTCGGCAGGCTGATCAGCCTGTACCTCCAGCACGGAGGGGACATCAAGAACGTGATCTCTACCCTGAAAGGGATCAAGGGGAAGTATGTGTCCTGGGACGAAGGGACCCAACTGCAGTCCATCCCAGACGCCATCGCGAAGGCCCTGGAACTCCTGACCCTCAACCACGTTGTCAAGGAGTCAGGCTTCGTGAACGAGGCGAAGGGGAAGCCTGCGTCCAGGGGAGGATCCGGTACGTGCCCCGACTGCCGTGAGAGCACCCTCGTGTTCGAGAACGGGTGCTACCACTGCAACACCTGCGGCTACTCGAAGTGCGAGTAGCCCCCGGGCGGAACGTCTTCGGGCCTACAGCCTGGCCGCGGGCCCGAAACACTCAACTCAAGAGGGCGTGAAGCGGGAGCAGAGCGCGAGTGAAGCCTATCACCGTCGTCGGGAGCTACAACGCCAGCGAGACGATACGGGTGTCGCGCCTGCCGAGGGCGGGCGAGACCGTGATGGGCACAGGGTACTCCAAGGGGCCGGGCGGGAAGGGGTCGAACCAGGCTGTCGCGGCGAGGCGCCTGGACGGAGAGACGCGGTTCATAGGCTGCGTAGGGAACGACAAAAGCGGGGACGAGGCGTTCTTGCTCTGGCAGTCAGAGAGGGTCGCGGCCGAAGGCGTCAGGCAGGTCGCCAGGCACACAGGCACGGCGCTGATAGTCGTGAAGCAAGGGACCGGCGCCAACATCATCACCATAGCCCCGGGGGCCAACCTCGAACTTTCCCCGGCCGACATCACAGGGTCCAGGAGGGCCATCGCCGGCTGCGGGGTGGTGCTCACGCAGCTTGAGATTTCAGTCGAGACAGCGGTGGCAGCGACCAGGGTCGGTCGAGAGGAAGGCGCCCTGGTGATTTTGAACCCTGCACCCGCAGTCCCTGCGTCTCAGTTGGACCTGTCGCAAGTAGACGTTGTCACCCCCAACGAGCAGGAGTTCGGACTACTTTCTGGGACCGACAGCCTCGAAGCCGGCTCGGCGGCCTTGCTGAAGAAGGGCCCCCGGACGGTGATCGTCACCCTCGGCGAAGAAGGAGCCTACGTGGCCACCCGGGAGAAGTCGTACAGGGTATCTGCGCCAAAGGTGAAGTCAGTGGATGAGACGGGGGCAGGGGACGCCTTCAACGGGGCGCTAGCTGTGGCGCTTTCGAACGGAGAGGAGATGGAGGATGCGGTCAGGTTCGCCAACGCCGCGGGGGCCCTGACTGTGACCAAGGAGGAAGTCATCCCGGCGCTCCCCCGCACAGCCGAGGTCGAAGCGCTCAGACGGTCGGCCGTCCTGTCCTGACCGCCTCGCCGGTCCAGCATTGAGTGGCCGGTCTCCGCTAGCACGCCATGGCTGCGGGTAGCAGAAAGCCCAGGGGGTCCGATGGTCTCAGGGGTCGAGTCTGCCGGACCTGTCAGGAGGTGAGCTTCAGTATCGCCCTGGCGACCTCGCCGTCCGACTGCTCAAGGGCCGACACGGCTTTCTCCTTGGAGGCCCCGGTCTGCTGCTGTACCAGCAGGATGTCCTCTTCGCTGAACGTCTTCCGTTCTATCTCCACTTCCTCCACCTCGCCCGCGACCTGGAACATCCTCTGCCCCTGGGCATTGACCTCAGACACCGATGCGTTGGTGATGTGCATCTCGACGTCTGGTGTCTTGATCACGACCTCCTGGACATTGGGGATCTCTTTCATGTTGATCCCAAGACGGTCCATCATCCTTCTCGCGTTCCTGTTGTCCATTTTCATGCCGCCGCACCTGTTCTGACCTTCACCGCTGTCCCCGACTTAAATTGTTCCATGTGCGCTCCACTCAGCACCGCCATCCCCACCCCCAAGACATTCCACTTCCCGTCTACCACCGCCACCTCGCTCTTGGGATAGATCCTTTTCCCGGCCCATGCGACGAATTTGCAGAACACGGACTTCCCGCCGCGGACGAATTGAGCCACGTCGTCTGAGACCTGCACGCAGCTCTCCTTGAACCCTGGGCTCCTCGCGAGGGTCTGGGCCCCAAAGATGGACAGGGCCATTGCCCCGTTCGGCTTCACCGTGGCGAAGAGCTTCCCATCCAGATGGATCAGCTTCACACGTCCAGACCTCCTGGACCGGTAGAGCTGGTAACCGCTCTTCGGCAGGGCCCTGCTGACGCCCTTCCCGAACAGATAGTCGACCATCAGAGCGACTTGCCTGCGGTCCGACGGAGCCATCGTGCGGGGGCGCCAGGGTGGAGGCGATAAAGATGTGCCGTGATCTGGACGCCACTGTTCATCTACCAGGGGAGGGGAGGCGGGCCGAGAGGGGCAGGAGTGAAGAGCATCAGGGTGCTGAGGCTAGGGCAGAGGTATGTGAGAGACGAAAGGACCCTCACCCACCTCTGCCTGGTCTCCCGGGCGTTGGGGGCCGAGTGCATCTATCTCGAGGACGCCGAGAACGATGTCACCGCAACGCTCGATGAAGTGAACAAGACATGGGGCGGGGACTTCCGCGCCGTCCTTGGCGAACCCTGGAGGGGGGTGATAAGGGAAGCGAAGAAGGAGGGAAGGAGCGTGGTCCACCTTACGATGTATGGGATGCCCATCCAGGATGTGGTCCAGGACCTCCGGCGGCTCGAGAAGAGCCTCATAGTGGTCGGGGGGCCCAAGGTGCCCGGGAAGGTCTACCACGAAGCGGACTTCAACGTCGCGGTCTCCTCGCAGCCCCACTCGGAGGTGGCTGCCCTCGCCATCGCACTTCACGAAATCCAGGGTGGGGAAGAGCTTAAGAGGACGTTCAGCAAAAGTAAGCTTAGAATCTTGCCCTCCGCCCGGGGCAAGAGAGTTGTAGAAAATTGAAGATTGAATACGAAGACACCTTTGTGAAAGTTGCCGGGCTTATCGGCGGGCCGGACTACGTCAGAGTGGCGAGGGCGCTCCTAAACAACGAAAACGCCACCGACGAAGAAATCGCATCTGCAACCGGGCTCAAGATAAAGACGGTCAGGAAGGCGCTCTACGACCTCTTTGGCCGGAGTCTCATCACCGGGGTCAGGGTAAGAGATCCCAAGAGAGGCTGGTTCGTCTACAGGTGGAAAGCCCAGCGGGACCAGACAGACGGGTTCATCCAGACCCAGCGGAAGAAGGTCCTAAACAGGCTCAAGCAGCGCCTCGAATATGAGGACGTGCACGAGTTCTACCACTGTGGGACGCCCACGTGCCTGACCAGGACCTTCGAAGATGCGATGGAGAATTTCTTCAAATGCCCGGTCTGCGGCAAGTCTCTGAACCGGCTTGACAACGCCGAGCTGAAGAACGCGCTCCGCTGGAAGATCAAGCAGCTGGAAGAGGAACTCGCAAAGTGATCGCTTCCGAAGGAGAGGCCGAGGCGCTCCATCGGAAGTACGGCAGCGATGAAAGGATAGTGCTACACTGCAGGACTGTGAAGAATGTCGCGCTAGCGCTGGCGGAGGCGTTCCGAAAGAGGGGCTACGACGTAGACGAGGATGCGGTGCGTGTCGCAGCCATGCTCCACGACATAGGGAGGTCCAGGGTCCAGACGGTCAGGCATGGCCTGGAGGGGGCGGAAATAGCGGAGAAAGAAGGAGCAGGGAAGAAGGTCTCCGAGATAATCCAGAGGCATGTGGGGGCAGGGCTTTCACCCGAAGAGGCAAAGTCCCTCGGGCTGCCAGACCTAGACTACATCCCCCGGACGCTGGAAGAGAGGATTGTCTGCTTCGCAGACAAGATGGTCGATGGGGACAGGGTGAGGCCTTTCGAAGAGGAGGTGCGCAGGTTCAGGGTCAAGAAACACGACGTCGCGAGGCTCCTGGAGCTCAAAGAGAGGCTCCAGGGAGAGCTCGGGGAAGATCCGGAGAAGGTAGTCTTCGACAACGTGAAATAGCGCCGGCCCTGTGATTGAACCATGGCTTCCTGCATCTGCAAGATCTGCAGGCACAAGGACTACGAAAGCTGTGCCAACTGCACCTGCTGCAGCTACCAGCGGGCGGCCTGCATGCAAAGACCCAAAGCCTGACGGCTGGACGACCTGATGGGGCCCATACGATGAGGTTGAGGAAAAGCCCCGAAGCATATAAGAGCCGAGCCATCCGAGCCCATCGAAGCGAGGTGGGGAAGCCAGACCCCCCGTGGGGGTAAGGATCATCCCGGCGGGCTCATAACCCGCAGAGCGGAGATCGGGCGAAAACCCGACCGTGCGTTCAAATCCTCCCCTCGCTACTTCCGCTATGCCTGGCGTCGCGCTCTGGCGACTGACGGGACGAGTTTTATAACGGCCGCCGGCTTTTCCGGGGCAGGCCGGAGACAGGGTTTGTACGAGATAAAGGCCATCCACGTGGTGCATGCGACATGGTGCCCGCACTGTCACCCGACGACGGTGGAGCCCATGAGGGAGAGGGCCAAAGAGCTAGGGGTAGACTTCTACGACTACGACATAGACGACCCCGAGCAAGTGAAAAAGGCAGACGAGCTTGTTCGGAGCCATGGCGACTGGGCCGAGGACTACCTGGTGCCGCAGGTATTCCTGGAAGACCGTGATGGGACTGTCCGCCATGTCCTAACCGGCTACTCGGAGAGCGTGGAGCTGACCAAACGCGGCGTGGCGAACCTGTTAGGCAGCCGCTACTTTGATGGTGATGCGCATGGAAGATAACGTAGCAGAGATAGCGCGTTCAGCCCTGGCTGTGACGACGAAGTGTCAGCACTGCGGCGGCCAGGCGACGACCGAATATCTCGATGGCGGCTCGATCGGACTGCACGTCTGCCCGGGGAGGTACGTCTCGAGGATAATCGGTTATGGACGCCAGCTCGACACAGGCCGTTTCAAGGGTTTCGTGCAAGAGGCAGCTCAGGGGACCCAGGACGTCGAGGAGCGGGACATCAGAGTGGCGAGCCGGTACGCCTGGGACCTCGGGCTCGCCAGGGAGAGCAATGATCTGGTCCTCAGGGAGATGTACTGGACACAGAACTACCGCCGAACCAAGAGCGAGGATCCAGACAGGGCTGCGCTCTTCCTCTGTGCCAACAGAGACTCGTTCTTCGTCCAGCCCGTAAACGGCAGCGAGAGGCTCTGCGGCAGATGCAGGACGTCATAGGAAAGACATAACACCGCGCCACGCGTCTCCTCGTTTGATGGCGCCATGCTAGACATAAAGGAGCTCTATCGCTATTCGTCTTCCGTAAGGAGACGGTTCTTCGAGAAGCTCGAGTCGCTGCCGTGGGACGAAGTGACGAAGAACCGCGAAGCCAGTTTCTATAGCATGAGAAACATAATGGTACACATCATCGACAACGAAGACTGGATAGTGAACTGGGTAATCCATGGCAAGTCAAGGGAATACAAGAGAACCAAGGCCGAGGAGTACACCGATATGCAGATGCTCAAGGGCCACCTTGAGGAGGTGGAGAGGAGGACGAAAGCGTACCTCGCTCAGGCAGACGAAAGCGAGCTCGGGAGGCATGTGGACTTCCTGCTTCCCTCGGGCTCTTCTTTCGACCTGACGGTCGA
Organism: Nitrososphaerales archaeon; assembly: GCA_046703945.1. GTDB lineage: Archaea > Thermoproteota > Nitrososphaeria > Nitrososphaerales > Gagatemarchaeaceae > UBA183. Next base: position 12,678 of record JBJKSN010000111.1, read on the forward strand.
GGGGGCCCTGTTCCAGTCGTTCACGGAGCAACTCTATCACATGGGAGAACTCATAGCGCTGCTCTGGCAGGACGACATAGAGCCGCCGAAAATGCAATACTTCCACAATCGTTAGCTTCAGGCAGGAACTTTCTGCCGCATAGCGGGGACGAGCCAGTGGCCGACCGGCCTTGCCTCTTTGACGTGCTCCAGGCCGTACCTGATGAGCGGTTTTGTCAGATGCCTGTTGGCCCTCGGCGACGAGATGTACGTCCCCACCTCCAGCCCACCCCTGGCAGACTCCACTTCCAGCTTCTCCAGGTTGAGTATCTTCGGGTGGCGGACGGTGGCCCTCCTCACACCCCCGGAAGCACGGATGACGTCGCCCTTCCTCAGCAGCTTGGCCGTCCGCCTGAGGTCTCCCGTGGGCTCATAGGCTGCGAGCGCACGCTTCCGGCCTCCCTCGAGTATCGTGATGTAGACATGCCCTCCCTCGCCAACCTGCACGCGGTCGACGGTCCCTTCGACCCAGCCCGAAGAGTAGACTTTCCAGTCCAGCTGCCTCTGGAGGTGGGCGTCGGTGTGCTGATTGGACAGATACACCATGTAGCCTTCGATGGGCTCGTCGTACCTCAACATGCCGAATGCCCTGACCACGGTCCCCGGGGAGTCCCCTCTGACCCCGAGGAAGACAGGGTCCGGTCCGTGAGGGGCGACCAGGACCTTCCTCTTCTGGTAGTCGTAGCTGTTGAAGGCATGTGGGAACAGTCGGGCGTCCATCTCCCTGACCGAAGAACTGTCTACCAGGCGCCTCGTCCCCCAGTTTTCCTTCTGCCTGTAACCGATCAGCTCGTAGGTATGGTCGGTCCTCCCGTCGAAGCCCAGCGAAGCGGCTGCCCCGACGATGCCCATGCCGTTCCCGAGCTCCAGGGTGACCCCCCCGATGGCCCTGACGAGCTTTCGGACCCTGTGGGGGCTGACGACTGAAGCCAGCGCGTCTTGGTAGAGGTCTCTGAACCCCGCGGCTTTGGAAGGGTCGTCAAGGAAGACCATGCCAGAGTTGGCGCCCCCGCCGACGTCTGATAGCTCCTTGACTTTCTCCGAAAGGGACAGGAAGGCCGCGTCAGGGTCGTCACCCTCGAGGGTCAGGCAAACGGCGGCGTTCCCCCTCGTCTTGAACGGGATGTTGGGGTTGAGCCTGACCAGGCGAGGGTACGCGCACACTCTGACCTCCGGGCCGAGGTCGGAGGCAATCCGATAGGCGAGGTAGGTGGTGCAATGCCCCCGGGAAGAGTCAGTGTCGTCGATGCCTACCAGGAAGCGCAAGGGGTGTGGTGTCGGCCTGGGTCGTCTTAAGCGTGGGATGAGCTAAGCGTCGACCACTATCATGGTGAGGGTGCTCCTCACCTTGTCGAGGCGCCTGATGTTCCAAGTGATGGTCTCCTTCACCTTCTCCATGGTGTCAGCCTCCACCCTGGCTACGATGTCGTAGACCCCGTACACGACATAGACCTCTTTGACGTTGGGAATCCCCCTCAGCTCTTTGAGGAGATCCTCCTCAGCGCCGAGGTCAGCATTGACAAGTACGAACGCCTGTGGCATGGCCACCCAATTGCCCCCTGTTACCAACGCCGTGCTGACGTCGAATATTAACCCTTGCCCCCCAATCCGCCAAGTCCTGGGGTTCAGTCGGCACCGGAGGGTGTGAGATACGGCCCCATGGACTTCGGGGTCGGGATGGCCCCCTGACACGATGCGTCCGGTCGAACTGAGATAGTCATGGTACTCGGTCGACCGGGCTCAGGGCGCCCTGGTATCAGGAGCGCCTCCGGTCCGGCCTGGCTGGCAGCACCGACACTACCTTAAGTGGGCGGGAGCCGACCCAGAACTGAAGACGTGTGCTAGGAGTGTTCGCGCTCGAAATGGGTCAGGATGACCCCACCAAGTGCACCGCCAGGAAGATGGTCAACATGGACCTGGCCAAGGGGGTGAGCAGGAAGTTCCATGCCTCCGACAAGGTCATAGTCCTGAACCCCTGGGCGCACAGGGTCCTTGCCCCACCAGACAAGGGGGCGAAGGCGGTCCTCGTCGTCGACGCTTCGTGGAACCAGGCCCAGGAGGTGTTCTTCAGGAAGCTTGGAGGGAAGCACCGGAGGCTCCCTGTCCTCTTGGCGGCGAATCCCACTAACTATTCCAGGGCGGGGGTGCTCAGTTCGCTGGAGGCGGTCTCAGCCACGATGTACATACTAGGTGAAGTCGAAGAGGCCGAGAGCTACCTCAGCATATACAAGTGGGGTCCGACCTTCCTCACACTGAACCAAGAACCCTTGGAAGCCTATCGCAGAGCGAGGACAGAAGGGAAGGTGCGACAGGCTGAGAGAGAATATTTCCCTCACCTCTTCGCGCCTGACTCGCTCCAGCGCGAATAGCTGGGCGAGCCGCCGACGTAGTGGTTCACGAAGCACTCCTCCACCAGGAACTCGAAGAGCACGTAGCGGTCCGCAGGGGTGTATGGACACCCTTTCGCGGCGACGACCCTCGTCTCGGGGTCCTCGACGGCCCTCGCTCCCCCAGTTATGGAGAACTCGCCGTCCGAGCCGTTGATGTCCTTCACCAGAGAGTGGATCGTGTAGCGGGGGTCCCTCCTAAGGTCATGCCCCTTGGGGGATGTGGGTTCCATGAACGCGTACAGGTGCCCTCCAGCAACGAACGGGGTGAACGGATGGACCCTCGGGTAACCTTTCTTATTGATGGTGCCGAGATACATCACCCTCTCAGCCATCCGTTCGACGCCGAACTGCGCCATCTCAGGGGCTGACTTCGCGAACGACTCCCAGCTGAGCAACCCGGCCTGCAACCTCGGTCCTTGCTAAAACGTGTTTCGTTACTAGAGTAACGGTTAACTGCAGAGGTCTTTGGTGTGTGACCGACGCGAGCCGGTGGACGGGCCACGGGGATCTCCTGGGGAAGTTCCTCCCTCAATGCAGGACGCATGGCGCCAGGAGGCGCGACCGGAGACGGTCGGCTCCAGAACAGAAACGAGACCCGGCCCACCTCGAGCGGTGATGGGGCGACCTTGAGGTCGGTGGGACGCGGGATGAAACGGCTGACCCATGCGGAGCAAGGCCAAACGTGGCCGATGAAGTGCCTGCGACAGGCCAGGGTAGGCCGCTGAGCGGAATCCCGTCTAGAACAGAAGGAGGACTACGGCCGGGAACGCGTCGGAATCCTCGGCGGAGGGGAGAGACCCCCCGCCGGGGGCTATTCGCTTTCTGTTCTCTGGCGTTGTGATGTGTCCACACTGAGAGCCCCCGCGGAGCGTGTGGCTCCGCTCCAGCAGAGCGATAAGCTGTATGGCCAATTGGCGCCGTGCGAAGAGGCTCAGGTCAGACGAAGGCCTGGACGAGGTGCTGGGATGAGTTTTCACACTGGGCAGCTGCGTCATGATATCAGGGGGACCTGGGAGCGAGAAGTCCACGCTCTGCGCGCAGTTCCTCTTCAACGGCTACAAGAACCGCGGGGAAAGCGGAATCTACGTCACCTGCACCGCGAGCCCGGAGGGAGGTCAAGAACAACTTCAGGGACCACGGGTGGGACATAGACGGCGCCATCCAAGAGGGGAAGATGAAAATCGTGGACATGAGGCCCGTCGTCGTCGCCGAGTCCGGGCTGATTACCCACAATGAGGCCATATTCGAAGGCGAGGGGATTCCCCTTCAGCGTGATTGCGAAAGCGACCCTTGACGAGATTAAGCGCTCGCATGCAAGGAGGGCGGTCATCGACTCCCTGACCATGATGAAATGCCGTACAAGGACGAGTTCGAGGTCAGACAGGGCCTTCTCGGGCTAATTCAAGGGATTTCAGGAGAAGAGTGCGTCAGCCTCCTGATGGTCGAGTCGATAGGGACTCATGGAGGGTCCCAGTGGAGTGGACGCTGTCGCATGACGCGATTAAGCTGAACTACGCGAACGAGAACTCGGAGGTTGTGAGGTCGATACAGGTGGTGGAGATGAGGAGAACGACGCACGACCAGACGGTCTACAGAATGGAGATTGCGCAAGAAGGAATCATAACACACAGATGTCCGCGTGTGAAGCTCAGTAGACTTTGGCAAGCCTGAACAGCACTCTCTTGCCTGCCCTGGAACGCGTGAGGGCGCCGAGCCTCACGAGTTGATTGAGATAGATGGTTTCGACGCTCCTGTTCCTCTCAGTCTTCTGACTGACCGCGGTCGCATCAGCCTCCCCGAGCTCCTGCATGGCGCGCAGAGTCCTGATGAGCGAAGACGGAAGCTCGTCAAAGCCACGACCCGAAGCGTCAATCGCCTGGAAGCCTGCGATCGGTCCCCTGCCCGGCCTCGACGAGGCTTCGAGGTCGTTCACACGCCTCTCGAGCAACATCAACCTCCTCACCAACTCTTCATGGTCGATGCTGTTAGACAAATCGCGTTCCGCCTGCGCGAACTGTTCAACAATTAAACCCTCCTGTGGATTAACTCTCCATAACAGTCAGACGAGGGGAGAGCGCGATTGTATCCGTGGATTTAGACGGGGACGGCCCAGCCGTCGCCAGGTCTCCCAACTGGAAGTCCCCCGAGGAGGCGATCCAGCTCTATCCGGAGCGGGCGAATGAGATGTTGCAGCAACTGGCACGCTGGGAGCAGATGGGGGTGGTGGAGTTCGACCGGGACTACGCGAGAAGCGCCGGGCTGGCGAAGGACTCCGAACCCGAGGGATACTCTGCGCTCAGCTTCTTCCGCCTGCTCCTGCCAAACAGAACTATGGCATGGAGCCACAGGGTGGGAACCCAGTCTGTGCCCCTCCAGTACTTCGCGGCCAACAGGGAAAGCTTTCACCATCGTAGTCGACATGCTGATGGAGCGCTCTGGGATAAAGAACAAACGAGAATACCCCAAGTCGATGTATGAGATTGAGAAGTCCGTGCTCGAGATGAGCGCGAGGAAGGTGGCCTTGGCGGAGGTCCCGCGCCACCACGAGTCCACGGCTGCCGCAGCGGCCAGGAAGTACATCCCGAAGATCTTGCGAGTGGCCCTCTTGAGCGCCTTCATACTCAGGTCCACAGTGAAGAAGATTGCAGACGACGAATACCACATCGTGGTCAAGGAGTGCCATCTCCGCAAAGGCCACCGCTCCAAGGCCCCGTGTGCGCGAGCCTGTTCGGCGCGGTGGAAGGGGTCTCAGGGGCGATCTTCAAGCTCAAGGCGACCTGCGAAGAGGCCAGGTGCAGGGCTATGGGAGACGGCGAGTGCGAGTTCAGGCTTAAGCTGTCCTGACTCCGAAAGGCGCATAAACTGATTCGAGTCTGAGGTAGCCAGTTGCACAGATTCGCCCACCTGGCGGACGCGCACCTTGGGGCGCACAGAGAGCCGAACCTCCGGAAGTACGAGCTTCAGACATTCGACTCGACGATGAAGAAGTGCATCGAGCTCGGCGTCGACTTCATCCTCGTGTCCGGAGATTTGTTCCATGTAGGGATCCCGGACCTGGGGGTAGTCGACTCTGCTCTGAAGAGCATGGTGGAGGTCCAGCGGTATGGGATCCCTATCTACGCCATCTATGGAAGCCACGACTACACGCCCAACGGGACTTCGGTCATCGACATACTCAACACCGCTGGCGTTCTCAAAAACGTGTTCAAGCCGGCCTTCGAGGGCGACAACCTGAAGCTGGGGGTGACAGTCGACGAGAAGACCGGAGCGAAGATAGCAGGCATCTCGGCGCGGAAGATAGGCCTCGAAAGCCGCTACTACGTAGCGCTAGACAGGGCTGCGCTGGAGGCGGAGCAAGGGTTCAAGATATTCGCCTTCCACAGCGGGCTCACCGAGCTTAAGCCCGGACACCTCAGCGCCATGGAGAGCGTGGACGCGTCCCTGTTCCCAAAGGGATTCGACTACTACGCGGGAGGGCACATCCATGAGAGAGGCGAGTTCAAGCTCCCGGGACTCGAGAACATCGTTTTCCCCGGCCCGCTGTTCACAGGGTACGGGCATGACCTCGAGGCCACGGCGAAGGGAGAGAAGCGCGGGTTCTACGTCGTCGAGTTCGACGAGCACGTGAGGGGCAAGAAGTTCGTCCCGATGAGCCCGTTCGAGGGCATATTCAAGGAGTATGACCTGACGGGACGGAACGCCCCCGACGCAGGGGCGTTGATTGCTGAAGACTTCAAGCATGCGGACGTGTCCGGGAAGCTGGTGGTCATCAAGGCCTTCGGCGAGATGGCCGGAGGAAGGGCCTCAGAGGTGGGGCTTGCGGATCTTCGGTCAGGTCTGTCTGAGCGTGGAGCCATCCACGTCTATCTCAACAGGAACGGGCTGAAGTCGAAGGAAGCGGCGGGACCTGTGTTCTCTGGAGAGGAGCCGCCCTCCATCGAAAGGAAGCTCTTCGAGGGCGAGGCGTCAAAGGTCGAGGTGGCCGAAGAGCACCTCCGGGGACAGCGGGGCGCAGAGACAGCCATCGAGCTCCTCAGGCTCTGGCGACAGCCAGCCAAGCTTGGAGAGACGAAGAAGGACTATGCCGGGAGGATGGTAAAGGAAGGCGTGCACATGATGGAGAAGAGGGAGCGGGGTTGATCGTCAAAGAGCTCGAGCTCACGAACATCAGGAGCCATGGGCACACCCTGATCAAGTTCCCGCTTGGCAAGACCCTGCTGGAGGGCGACATAGGGTCTGGCAAGTCCAGCGTTCTGATGGGAATAGAGTTTGCCCTGTTCGGGCTGGGGTTCGACTCTGGGAGCTCTGTCCTGAAGCTGGGGAAGGACAGCGGAGAGGTGAGGATGGCGTTCGAGGTGGATGGGTCCGAATACCAGGTCACGAGGAGGCTCCAGAGGAAAGCGGGGAAGGTGCAGCAGACTGACGGAGAGATGAAATCACCCGGCGAGGCGCTGGCGCTGTCGCCGAGCGAACTGAAGGAGAAGGTGCTCGAGATCCTGGAGTTCAACGAGGCTCCCGATCCGAAGGCCCAGAGCTGGATCTATCGCTATGCGGTCTATACGCCGCAGGAGGAGATGAAGAGCATCCTGGCCTTGGCTCCGGAGCAGAGGCTCCAGATACTCAGGCGGGCATTCAGGGTCGAGGACTACAAGACGACGGCCACCAACGCGGACGAAGCCGTGAGGCACCTGCGGGAAGAGGCGCGAGAGCAGGACGGCATCGCCAGTGGGATGGGGGAGCTCCGCTCCCAGGTGCAGGGGCTGCAGGCCGACGAAGAGAAGCACAGAGCGGAGTTGACCAGGTTGGAGGATGCTGAGACGGCTGGAGAGGAAGCGGCGCGCCTCCTGGGCGTGGAGAAAGAAGGCCTGCAGAAACGCGAAGTCGCCCTTCAGGGCGCCAAAGCTGAGACTGAACACTACGAGCGGCTGGGAGCTGATGCGGCCAAGGACGCGGCCGAGCTGGGAGACGAAATCACCGGACTGATCGGGGACCTCAAGGGCCTGGAAGCCGCCATAGCCCGGACCGAAGTCGAGCGCCCCTCTTCGGTCAACTCCTTGCCCGAGCTAAAGAGAAAAGAGAAGACGCTCGAAGCGAAGGCGAAAAGGCTCATCGAGCTCAAAGCTGCCACCGAGGCCAAGCTCCTGGACTACGTGTCCATAATGAAGAACGGCGTCTGTCCCGTCTGCGACCGGGCGGCCGAGGCGCACGACTTTGAAGACAAGAGGGCGAGGAAGGACGCGGAAAGGGACCATCTGGCCGAGGAGCTGGCCTCGGTCGATGGCGAGATCGAAGTCCTGAAGGGGAGGATAGAGCAGGCGGAGGTCTACAAAGACGCGATGAAAGAGCTAGCCCATCACCTGACGGAAAGGTCGAAGCTAAAGGCGGAGATTGAAAGGAAAGAGGAGTCGAAGCGTAAGTTCGAGAAGAGGGCGGCCTTCGCCAAAAACACCCTCCAACAGCTCGGAAAGCAGCTGGAGGAGCTGAGCGGGCTGGCCAAGGAGATGGAGGCCGTCAACATGAAGCTGAAGAGGTCTGAGGAGAGCCTAAGGGTCACCAGAGAAGACCTCGGCAAGACCAGGGGACTCCTCGAGTCGACTCAGAGGAGGCAGACAGAAATCGCCATCGAAGTGGTCGCCAAAGAAGAGGCATCCAACAAGAGCAAGACGCTCAGAGAGCGAGAGATCTGGCTCGAGGATTATTTCATCGCAACTGTCAAGGCCATCGAGAAGTCAGTGCTGGCCACCATCAACCAGGAGTTCGACTCGCTGTTCAGGAAGTGGTTCGGCATGCTCGTGAACGAGCCGGACAAGGAGGTCAGCGTGGATGAAGACTTCACCCCCATGGTGACGCAGGGCGGGTACGAGCAAGACGTGAGATACCTGAGCGGGGGTGAGTGGACTGGCGTCGCCCTCGCATATCGCCTCGCGTTGAATGTCCTAGCCCAGAGGGTTTCAATCGGGATGAAGTCCAACCTCCTGATACTGGACGAGCCGACAGACGGCTTCAGCAAGGAGCAACTGGGCACGGTGAGGGAGGTCCTGGACGACGTGGGATGCCCCCAGGTCATCGTCGTGTCGCATGACAAAGAGCTGGAGAGCTTCGCTGACCAGATCATAAGGGTCGAGAAGTCGGGGAGCGAGTCTGCCGTCAGGGTCCCCTAGACGCCAGCCAGGGCTGCGCCGAGTTTAAGAAGAGAATTCCCCCGGTTGACACGTGCCCCGGCGCATCACCTGGCTCTCGAATGTGATGGCTGCTTCGGTCACCGGCCTCGAAGAAGACATGGCCAGGTCCATCGAAATAGTGGAAAGCCCTCCTGCGTGGATGTGCCTGGCGTGCAGGGGGGCCAAGCTCCTATGCGGTAAGCCGAAGTGCCCCATCATAGTGAAAGCCCAGTCCATGGCGAAACTGAGCCCGCGCATTGCCACGGACGAAATCGCAGGGTCCTCCCCTCCAGGGGTGTTCGTAGGGCGGCTCGGTTATCCGAAAGTCTCCATAGGGCCCATGGTCCCTCCGAGCTTCGGAGACACCTCTGTCCTAGACACGCCTGAGGAATGGCTTGGTAGGCCAATCGAGCAGATAGTCGACTACAGGTATTCCCTCGTCCGTGGCAACTCCAAGGCGAGCGTCGAAGACGCCCGCGACCCTGGACGCTTCCTCTCGTCCCTGCAGGAGCTCGCCATGGCTGCGAAGCCGGTGGACACCGAGCTGAAGCTCACCAAGGCGCCGAGGCGGATATTGACCCTGAGCGAGGACACCCAGCCCTACGGGCCCTCCGGCCCCCTCGACCGGTTCAGGATCGACAACCCCTCCGTCGACAGGAGAGTGCAGACTGCGTACTATGACAGAGACCTTGGGGCTGCTGGGGCGGTGGGAGAGCTGTACAGGAAAGGGGTGCTGGTCACTAGGATTCAGAAGGCGTTCTCCCTGGGCATGTTCGGCGTAGGCACGCGGAGGAGAATTGTGCCCACCCGGTGGAGCATCACGGCCGTCGACAGCTCCATCAGCCTCGGCCTCATCGAGAAGTTGAAGCACTACCCCACCATCGACGAGTATCGGGTCTACAGCTTCGGTGTATATGACAACCAATACGTCGCCATATTGATGCCTGAGCCTTGGAGATTCGAGTGGATTGAGGCCTGGTTCCCTAACACCACGTGGAACCAGTTCACCAGCGAGCCGTACATGATCGGCGACTACGAAGAGCACTTCGGGAGGACAAAGTACGCCCGGGTGGGGGGCTGCTATTATTCCACCAGGCTGGCTGTCGGGGAGTCGCTGGAGAGGGAGAGGAGGCAGGCGGCAGCCATCGTCCTGCGCGAGACATATCCGGGGTTCATCATGCCTCTGGGCGTATGGAACGTGCGAGAGAGCATAAGGGCACTCTTCAGGCAGCCGTACCAGAGGCACGATACCTTCAGAGGCGCGATGGACTCAGCTCTGTCGAAGATGAAGATTTCAAAGGCCAGGTGGAAGAGGGAGAGCGTGCTTATTTCGAGGGAGCTGACTCAGATGAAAATCAGCGCCTATTGAAACCCCTACGTTAAATCTGGGAGCGTAGGAGGAGGAGGGGTTTGACCAAGCGAATCTTCTGGGATGATGCCTATGTGAGAGAATTCGATGCGGAAGTGGTGTCCGCGGAGGGGAACAGGGTGGTCCTGGACCAGACGGCGTTCAACCCCCGAGGGGGAGGCCTGGTGTCCGATACCGGCACTCTGGGTGGGTCGAGGGTAGTGGAAGCCGTGAAAGAAGGCGAGGAGATATTCCATGTGCTGGAGACGATGCCCACGCTGGCTCCAGGGGACCGGGTCCACGGGACCCTGGACTGGGAGAGGCGCCTCCGGATCATGAAGATGCATACCACGGCCCACATACTCAGCGCCGTTGTCAACGGGGAGACGGGCGCGCTCATCACTGGGAACCAGATCAGCCCAGACGGGTCCAGGGTCGACTTCAACCTGGAGAACTTCGACAAGGAGAAGATGTCACATTACATCGACAGGGTGAACGAAGCGGTGGCTCGTGAATTGGAGGTGAAGTCCTTCTTCATGAAGAGAGAGGAAGCCTTGTCCAACCCGGGCTTCGTCAAGCTCGCCAACGCGATGCCGCCTTCGCTGGACGTGCTCAGGATTGTCCAGATAGGAGACGTGGACATCCAGGCTGACGGAGGCGTCCATGTGAAGAACACCAGAGAGATAGGCAGGGCGATAGGGGAGAAGACAGAGAACAAGGGCAAGAGCAACCGGCGGCTCTACTTCACAGTAGAGTGAGCAGAGGAAACTCTTTATCCACGCAAGCCTGCTTCTGAAGGTGTTGCGGGGCTCGTACCTAGGCCTGGGCGTCTTCGGCGTCATTCTGCTGCTCTTCGGTACGGTGTTCGCGCTCCAGGGAGATGGGATAATCGGAGGATCGTCTATGACCGGCGTGCCATTCTGGATCTACGCAGGCTCGGTCATTGCTTTGGTCGGAGCTGTGATAGCAGTCCTCGGCTTTGCACTGGGGACGAAGAGCAAGGCAGATGGGGCCGCTACCCCGGTGCAGTCGAAGTGAAGGAGTCTGGCCCGTCCAGCCACTTTACCCAGTCCCTGTGAACCTCTTGAGCACCATGTCTCCGGGAAGGGCCTGGAGGCGCCCTACCGCCGGGGCGGAGTAGTGACGCCGGTCAGGCACAGGGAGACCTCTGCGTCGACCCGCTCGAGAGGGGTTTGTGACAGCGTCCTACCCCGAACGTCCACCCGGGGTGTCTAATTGCGGTTGAACCCGAGGCGCGCGGTCTCACTGTTATTGAATGGGGCCCTGGCCGGCCTGGGAGGGCTCTGCTTCAACTTTTTCCTCAGGCTGGGCGGGGTCGCCCCTTTCCCTCCTGAGTCGGCCCTGGGTGCGTTCCTCAGGGTGGTTCCCGCTTCGATTGAGGAACCCATGGTGCAACGGTTCGGGGACTTGGCCGGGCAGCTGGGTCTCCTGACAGCCACGCTGATAGCAGCGCTGGTGTACGGCCTGATCGTCCTCCTCTTCGACCTTTTCCTGGCGAAGAGAATGTTCACCTCGCTGAAAAAGTTCGAGGGCCTGCTTGCGCTGGGTCTCGTCCCCTGGGCGGTCTTCGGTCTGCTCCTTTTCCCCGCCGACGGGGATGGCCTCTTTGGGGTAGCGTCTCCCTACGCCGCTTCCAGCGCAGTCCGGGTCTTCCCTCTCGGGCTGCTCCTGGTCCAGGCAGTGTTCGCCCTTCTGCTCTCGGCGAAATATCAGCCCGCGGGTGCTGCGGAAGGACCGCCTGTAGGAGGCGGCATCGCAGACAGAGGCAGGAGGGAATTCATCGAGAAGGGGACGGTGGCGGCGTTGGCGGTCATTGCAGGCCTGGCCGGGCTCACAGGCCTGGACCAGCTCTTCCCCTCCAGCGTGCAGCCTACTGGGACCAGTCAGCCAGTGAACCTCCAGGAAGCGCCTTCGATCTTCAGAGACCCGAGGCTCGCATCCCTCGTAGACTCAGAAGTGACACCGGACGGCGACTTCTACAGGGTGGCGATCGACGTCATAGACCCTACCGTGGACGCTTCGACCTGGTCCCTGACCGTGGACGGGCTCGTGGGAGCCCCGAAGTCATACACGATGCAGGACCTCGGCGCTCTTCCTCAGACGAGCCAGTACACTACCCTCGAGTGCGTGAGCAACGAGCTGAACGGGAATCTCATTGGAAACGCCGAGTGGACGGGAGTGAAACTATCTGACCTGCTGACCGATGCAGGGGGGGCTGAATCAGGGGCTGCATACGTCGTCTTCTACTCGGTCGACGGATACAGCGTAGGGATTCCTCTGGCCAAGGCCCTTATGCCTGACACTATGGTCGCCTATGGAATGAACGGGCAGAGCCTCCCGGTGAGGCACGGCTATCCGCTCAGGGGGCTGGTCCCAGGGCTGTATGGGATGATGAGCGCGAAGTGGGTCACCAAGATATCGGTCGTAGGAGCCGTCTACGAGGGATACTGGCAGACGAGAGGGTGGACAAACACAGCCGCGGTGCACACCGAAGCGTTCATCCTCCCGCTCCCCTCGTCGCAGGCGAGCCTCTCGAAATATGGCGGGTCGGTAATCCTGTCAGGGTATGCGTTCGCCGGGGACAGAGGGATCTCGAAGGTGGAGGTGAGCTTTGACAACGGACGAACGTGGTCAGAAGCCCAGGTCAAGCCTCCGATCTCCAACATCACCTGGGCACTCTGGGCGTACGAGTGGCGTCCCGGTTCGGCGGGGGAGTACTCGGTGCTGGCCAGGGCTGTCGACGCAGCAGGCCAAACACAGACGTCCAGCAAAGAAGGCGCCTTCCCCAACGGCGCTACCGGGTATGTCAACGCCCTGGTCCAGATATTCGACTGAGCGTTGGGCTACCCAGAGGGACCGGATTTACAGGGCGCCACCGGTCCAGTCAGTGGAGATTCTCCGTCCTGACGCGCGTGCGTTGCCTGTGAAGTGACTCTCTTACCTTCGCCGAGCGACCCACACGGGCATTCTCTTAGCCGTACAGTTGCCGCAGTAGGTCTTCATCGCCCTGCTTCCTTCGTCAAATATTGTAGTGGAGTGCGACATACACACTAACGCTTCGCACTCTGCGCACGACGCGACTGCATGACCCTTGCATACCGAACATCTTGCCATTCGTTCACCCCCAATTTCTCTACGGCTGACCAGCATTGCCTAGGCTTCGAAACCGAGGTCGGTCTTCGGAGCGTCAGGCGGACACAGGCCAGGCGTAAAGTATTCTGAGCCTTGACTGGTTAATAAACAGGACGCTCAGATTGGGAGCTTCACCTCTCCAGGGAAGACCGGCACCCCCTCCGACTCGAGCCCCCGCGAAGCCGCGGCAGCGACTTCGGCCTGTATCCAGGCGCTCATGGCCTTCGAGTTCCCATCGGCGTCGCATATCACCAGGGCCGCAGTCTGATTCTTCCCGGGGACCACCTTGCTCATCATCTCCTCTCCGACTGGGGTCCACTTTGCAGTGCCGAGCTTGAGGATGAGCATCGGATAGGATGGGCCGGCGGCCTTCTGCAGCACTGCCAGCGCCCGGTTGACCCTCCTTTTCCCTTCCTGGACGGCGGTGAAGTAGTCCAGCCCTAGGCCCCCAGATACAGCAGGGTGAAGACGCCTATAAGCGACAAGATGACCCCGATTATCTGATTCAGCTCGAGTCTCTCCTTCAGCAAGAAGAGCCCATAGCCCGAGGCGACCGCGCCCCCCATCCCCGAGATGGCCGTGACTATGGGGAGGGACCCTCCAGGGATGGCGATTCCATAGGTCAGAGAAAGGAATCCTATGGCCTCCAAGATGCCCATCGTGACTATGCCTCTTGAGAAGACACCTTTGGTGGGCCTGGTGCTCTGTTTGAAGGCCGGGGCCAGTGCGAACCCCATCGAGACCCCCACAATCCTGAGGACCATGACCGGGACCACGATGCTCACCAGCGGCGCGGCGTAGCCGACCCCTACGTAGACGAAACCGAAGAAGAGCGAAGCGGCGGCGGCCGAGAGGAAACCCGCGGTTAGGCCCGCCGATCTCTTGCCGGCGAGGGACGACCTTATCTCAGAAAACCTGGTCGAAGCGAGTACCACGCCGACGATGATTCCCGCTATTGCGAGTATCTCCGTGGAACGAAGGACCGTGCCCAGGATGAGGATCGATAGGACCGTAGTGATGGCAGGATAGGTGTAGGCAACCGGCGCGATGACGGAGACGACCCCCGTATGAAACGCACGATAGAGAAAGCTGAACGCTACGAAATTCAGGGCCCCTGCGACGGCGAGAACGACCAGAGGGACGACGGAGACCCTGAGCACAGGGCTGATGACAGGCGTGACCACGACGAGCGCCACGAAGGTCACCAGCATCGAGTACACCATGGTCTTGTAGTAGCCCATCCTCCTCGACTGGCCCCTGGACAGGTAGTCGCTCGTGCCCCAACAGAGCGCCGCCGCCAGTCCGGTGATGACAGACAGGTTCTCCAAGGCGACGCTGCCGGCCCCACCGTTCCGGCTTTAAGGGGCGTGCCCCGGGAGCACTCCCGGTTGAAGATAGACGCCGAGGTGGCCGTGGGCGAGCCGATGGAGGCTGCGGATTTGGCGAGGAAGGCCGAGGAGTACGGCTTCGACGCCTTCTGGGTCAACGAGACCAAACACGACCCGTTCGTGCAGCTTGCTCTCGCCTCGACTGCAACGAGCCGCATAAGGCTTGGGACGTCCATAGCCCTGGCGTTCACCAGGAGCCCCATGACCATGGCCTACACATCCTGGGACCTCCAGAGCGCATCGGGAGGCCGACTCATGTTGGGTCTGGGGAGCCAAGTCAAAGGCCACATCGAGCGCCGGTTCGGGCTGAAGTGGGACCCGCCCGCCCCAAAGATGCGGGAATACGTGTCCGCGCTGAGGTCCGTGTGGAAGAGCTGGCAGGAGGGGACCAAGCTGGAGTTCCGAGGGAAGTTTTACTCCCTCGACCTCATGACGCCTTTCTTCACCCCAAACCCCATCGGGCATCCAGCCATCCCTGTACTGGTGGCGGGGGTCAACGAGATGATGTGCAGGGTGGCAGGGAGCGTCGCGGACGGGCTTCATGTCCATCCCCTGCACACGGTCAGGTACCTCCGCGAGGTAGTTCTGCCCGCCCTGGCAGCGGGAGCGGCTAAAGCCGGCAGGGACAAGGGCGGGGTGCAGGTGGCCGCGTCGGTGTTCGCGGCCGTGGGAGAGACTGAACAGGAAGTCGCCGCGGTCAGGGAGGCCTATAGAGGGCAGATAGCGTTCTACGCCTCGACCCGGAGCTACAGGAGGGTTATGGCGCTCCACCACTGGGAGGACGTCGCAGACAGGCTCCATGCCCTCTCAATGAGCGGGGATTGGCGCCGCATGGCGTCAGAGGTGGGGGACGAAATGCTGAGAGAGTTCGTGGTGGAAGGGACTTGGCAGGACATAGGGAAAGAGATCAAAAGCAAATACGGCGGACTCCTGGACAGGGCGCGAATCTACCTGCCTTTCGACGGGGACCCCAGTTGGAAGGCCATGGTGCACGGGTTCAAAGCCTGACGCTGATTTCGACGGCGTCCCCTCTCTCTACGCCCCCCGCCGTGGCGCCTTCTCTATAGGAGCTCGCATATGTGCCAGACTTTCGGACGTAGTCGAGGTAAGGCTTGACCTCGGAAGGGAAGGTCTTCACATTGTCAGCCACCACCACGCTCCCGGCGTGGAGGAGCTTTTCGACCGCCTTCAGGTAGCGCAGATAGTCGCCCTTCACCGCGTCGAGAAAGACCATGTCGAAACCTGTGGTGAGGGTCGGAAGGACGGAGAGCGCGTCCCCCACGATCACTACGATCCGTTCGGAAAGCCCAGCTTTCTCGAAGTTGGCCCTGGCCTTCATCGCCATCTCTTGGCTGATCTCGACACAGGTGAGTCTCTGGCTCCCCCCTAGGTGCATTGCCATCCTTATCGCGCTGTAGCCGACGTTGGTCCCGACCTCGAGGATTGCAGAAGGCCTGTGGCTCTCCAGCACCTCGTCCAGTATGACCCCTCTTCCGGGGCCTATGATCGGCCAGCCCTGGCGCGGCGCCTCTGCTTCTATCTCCGCAAGCACCTGCCTCGGTTCCACGCGGCGACCTTGCCGTGGTCCGGTGTAAACCTGCCGGAGCCGCTGCCTCGAGGCAAGCTTTTATCTGGGGAATGGCGGTTTTCTGATGGCCATGTCATCAGAACAGGTAGACGTGAAAGAGGTTCAGAGGCAGGTCTCGAAGATAGTCGACCCTGAGATTGGGATGCCAATCGTGGAGATGAACCTCATCGACAAGCTGGACATTAAAGATGGGAGCGTGGATGTCGAGTACCACGCAACCACGCAGTTCTGCCCGCCGGTGTTCGCCCTGAAGATTTCCCAGGACCTGAGAGACAGCCTCACCCAAGTGAAGGGCGTGAAGTCTGTGAAGGTCACGGTGACCGGACACTACTTCGCCGACGCCATCAACAAACAGGTGAACAAGCAGGCTGGCTCAGAAGCCGCTCCTGCCGAACAGGCAGCCAAGCAATAGTCAGAGGATTGTGAGGGCGGCTGCGAGGGCGCCGATTCGCGCTGCGGCATCGTTCGCTGCCCCACAGATGATTACGACGTCCCCGTCTCTCGGAGACAACTCGGACCTTAGGGCCGGCCAGATGGGCCCAGGGAAGTCCTTCTCGCAGTCTGGCGAGCTCCCTGGAATTGTGAACTTCCCATCCTTGATCACATATGTGGTGGCCCCGGTAGCCCCAGCCCTGATCGCTGAGTCGCGTTGGTCCAGGCCGTTGGCTGCGGCGCCGTCCTTGGGTCGTACCAGCACTGCGACCTGGGAGCTGCCGATCCCGGCTTGGGAGTCCGCCACGGGCGCCATCGTCGGGAGATCTCTCAGAATGGAGGCATACAGCCTCCTCCCCGGAGGCGTGAGATGGCAGCCGAGGGTGTCAGTTTCAACGTAGCCTGCCTGCACGAATTTCCTCAAGACGGTCCGCATCGAGCCTTCGCCCAGCCTCAGGCTCTTCGCCAGCGCCTGCCTTCCAATCTCTCCGGAAGACCCGATGGTGAGGAACGCCAACAGTGCGTGTTCCCGGCTGAACGCGGGGGAGGGCCCCTGCTCCCTCCTCTCTACGAGCCCGAGGAAGGTCGAAACAGCAGTCATCCTCTCTCGCCGCGCGTTGGTTCTCTTTAACCAGTTCTTTGTTCTCCGCCTTTGGTGAACCGTAGCGCTTAAATCGTAATGGTTGGATAATCCATCCAGCCATGGAACACAGGGACGTCGCTGCGGTGGCTGTGTTCACAGCTCTGATTATCGGCACCGACTTCGCCCTTTACCCGCTCGCCGACGTCAAGCTCCTGGACATGACTGTGTTCGTCGCAGCTTTTGTCTTCGGGCCCAAAGTCGGAGCGGCCGTGGCCGTCCTCTCGGAGACGTCCTGGGGATTCATCAGCCCTGCGGGAAGCGCAGGGGCGATTCTGCCGTTCCTGGTGGCAGGCGAACTGTTGTTCGTGCTGGCCGGGTACGTCGCCTTGAAGCTGGGCGCACCAGACAGCGTGTCGGTAGTTTCGCCCAGAAACTTGTTCTTCGGCGGGCTGCTGGCTATCTGCGCCTTCTGCTGGGACTTTGAGACCAACCTCGCTACGGGGGTGTTGGGAGGTGCCCATACCATCCCTTCCCTTCTCGCTTACGAGATCCCTGGAATACCGTTCATGATACTGCACGAGGCCAGCGACTTCTTGTTCGGCGCCCTGGTCGCCCCGCCTGTCATCGTGTACGCCTGGCGGACTCTGGCCAGGAATGGTGATGCGATTCCTGCAGCGGCAGGAGGCCGGGCTCCGACTGTGAGGGGTGCATGAGACCAAGTGTCGAAGAGTAGCGCTTCGCCCATGGCAGTGGTCTTTGTCGCCGCCATACTGATGGTGGCCAGCGTAGGCACATACTACTACTATCAAGACCAGCAGCAGGTCCAAGCAAACAAGGCCTACACGAACGAGCTGGAGGCTGCCCTGGCCAGCTACCGGACGCTGTCAGGGCGGTTCAACTCCAGCCTGCAGGACTACAACACGACGCTCGTCCTTTTGGCGGCAGCCGTCGCCGACCTGAACACGAGTGCCCCGGCGTATCAGACCGCCAGCTCCGCCCTCGCATCCCTCTGGAGCGAATACCAGGTGCTCTCCCGCGAAGGAGGCAGCACCACCCCCGCATACGAGGTGAACATGCTCGTGGACTATGGAAACGGCACCAGGGTCTGGTACAATGACACCAGAGCTCAGCCGGGGTGGAACGGCTACCTGGTCACCCTGGTGCTGCTGAACGGGGACGTTCAGGCGACCTGGTATCCTCAGTATGGAGAGCATTACGTAACGGGCATCGGGGGCGTGTCGAACACCCAGGACAAGTTCTGGTTCCTTGTCACCGCCAACCAGACAGGTTCCTGGCAGGTCGCCGCGGCCGGTGCGGATCAAGTCCGCGTCTTCAACGGGACCACCTTCGCCTGGGTCTACTGCGCAGAGAACGCAGCCTACGGCCCTTCCTGTCCTCTGCCATAGTCAGCCCGGGAGAATGTCAGCGAACCAGAAACCGTCTCTGAGGACGATTCCCCCTCTCCGGACAGAAATCTCCTTCTCGAACACCGGTCCCCCGTAGACGAAGGTATGGAACTCTCCATTCTCCCCGCATGGGTCCACCGAGGGTGGGAGGTCGGAGAGGAACGACTCGTCGTACTCTCTGCCGCAATACGTCTCGCCGAGCGCCTTGGGATCTACGGTACAGACCATAGCCTTGAACCCGTCCCTGACGAACCTGATGGCTAGCCTCTTCGTGTCCTTCTTCCACAGCGGAAATTCCCCTTGCATCTCGGCCCTGGACAGCTCGCTCTCCCTGAAACGGCGTATGTCCTCAAGGAAGAGGTCTCCGAAGACGACCCTGCGGACGCCGCCGGCGCGATGCCTGAGCAGGGCCTGGTGCATCGCCGAGGCGTACTCGGCGTTGGAGGCTCCTTTCCTAATCCAGACTTCGTCGAGTGGAATCCGCAGACTCTGTGCCTGCATCGTCAGTAGAGTCCGCCTCACCCCGTGCATGCTGACCCTGTCGAAGTCCTTGGTCAAGGTGGTCAGGAGCGACACGATTTCCAGTTTGCCAGACTTCGACACCTCCTGCAAAGCCAGGGAGCTGTCTTTTCCGCCGCTCCACGAGAGAACCGCCTTGGCTCCTGGCAAACAGGTCCCCTTGGCCTTGTTGCCGCTTAAGCTTGCCAGTGTGCTGTAGCGATTGCTCTAGGTGCGGCTCGTCAAACAGAAGCGAGATGCGCTGAAAGGCGCCCTGCGCCGGTCCGGGCGGACTCGGCTACGCTCAGCTGATGGAAAACAGGGAGGGGGGTCCCCTGAACCTGGTTCCCTTCGGGCCGTCGAGCCTTATGTGCCTGTGCCTGTTCATGCCTGTCATTCCGGCCCGATAGCCAGATGAACGGAGGAATCAACGATTGCTGACCAAAGGCTCAACTGGCAGCGACAGGTTCGACTCCTTAAGTGGGACCGTGGCATCGCTGAGCCGGACCTATGGAGCTCTCTCAGGAGCAGATGCAGGCCTATGTCGTCTCTCTGATATTCGACTCAAGGCCTGAGGAGGCCATCAGAGTCCTTTCGAAGTGGTACAGAGTCTCGGAACCAAGGTTGGGGGTCGGCGTCATCGAGGGGAAGACCAAGGGCGTAGCCGCCGTCTACTTCCAGAGAAGAAAGGAGATACTGGCGGCGCGGCGCGAATACCTCTACAATCCTTTCGTCATGATTCACGAGTTCTATCACCACCTGAGGTCGGTGAGCGGGAAACATCGTGGAACCGAGAAGCAGGCAGACAAGTTCGCGCTCGAGTTCATCGCCGCATACCAGCGGGCCTCCCTCGGGTGAGACTACAGCCCGACCGCGGCCCAGACAGCCTCGTCGTCCACCAGTTCTGTGTAGCCGCACAGCCCGCACCGGAGGCCTCTGATGCTGACCTTGCCTCCCTCTCCTATTTTGCGCTCATATTCCGTCAGCTGCCCGGCATGGCACCTCTCGCAGAGCAATCGTCACCGGGTGGGCCCCGAGCGCGTATTAAGGGCGGTCCGGAAGAGGGCCACCATGGCCGGAGCGAGCGGACAGGCGTCGGGTCTACCTAGGCGGATAGCGCTCAGCTCCTCCACCAGAGGCGCAGGAGACTGCATATTCTGCCAGATCGTCTCCAGGAGGGCGTCTTCGAACATAGTATACGAAGACGAGAAGTACATCGCCTTCTTGGACATCTTCCCCTTCTCGAGGGGGCATACCCTTGTCTGCCCCAAGGAGCATGGGGAGACCATCTGGGACATGAAGGAGACGGACATCGCAGGCCTCTTTCGGGTCGCGTCCAAGGTGTCCAGGGCCGTTGTGACGGCTGTGGAGGCAGACGGGTTCAGGTTCGTCCAGAACAACGGCGAAGCGGCCAATCAGGTGGTCGCCCACGTTCATGTGCACGTGATACCCGTGAAGATGGAGGACAAAGGCAGGTTCGGAGACAGGAAGAGCCTCACCCAGAAGGAGATGGACGAGACCGCCAGGACCATCCGTGCGGAGATGGACCGGGCCTAGGACGCGAAGACAGAAAGAGTGGTCAGGGCCGTGTCGGTGCTCGCACCAGTGACTAGATAGATTGTGTAGACCCCCGGGCCGTCTTCCCTGACGAACTGATCCAGGGAGAAGGAGATGTAGAGGGCGGTCGAACTGAACGCCCAGCGGTCGGCGCAGACGGTGATGCCCGTCGTGAACTGGCTGCAACCACCGAACAGACCAGTCGGCGGAAGGACGCCTCCCGACAGAGTGCCCGGTCCGTACTCGTGGGGCCCGCTGTCCAACTGGGCCCTTGTCTCCGGAGCGGGGGTGCTGTCGAAGGCCACGTAGATCGCGGTCGGTGCAGGAGTGCCAGGGATCGGAACGCCCCGCATCGTGACTTGGTATGGACTCGGCGAAGAAGCGGCGGCCACTGACAGATTCAGGTCGAGATACTCGTTCTGGAACTCCTCGTCGAAGAAGACGTAGGTGCTGTTGTATGCCACCCCGATGGACACAAAGTTGTGGAGCGGGTTGAGTATGTTGTACCTGTGACCGTTGCTGCAGCAGATGACGTCGTCGTAGACCATCAGGTGCTCGAGGTTCTTGATCGCGTTTTCAATGGCTGTGGTCCGCCCAAGAAGCCCCACGGAGTACTCCGAGTATGCCACGTTCTCGAAGTCGGCACCGCGTCCACCGAGGAGAGTGTACCGCATGTACGGCTTGTATCCCTGTGTGTCGAAGTGGCTGAAGTACGAGTAGTATAGCATGGAGTCGGCATGCTGCTGGGCGGCACGGTTGAAACTAAGTGCGACAGGGCCTGTGCCGTTGGACGCCCTGTCGGCGTTGATCTGCGCGAGGGCGTATTCGGCCAAGGCGCAATAGTCCGGAGGATAGGCCACCACGGCCGAACCGTTCTCTATGTCGGGGCTGCTCAGGGCTTGAATCGTGACCGCGTTCGAACAGCTTCCGGTGCTCGTTCCGACCAAAGTGCTCGAAGTGGGGTTTCCCCCCAGAGCCATGTCGGAGAGCGTCGAATAGGCGCGTCTGAGGGCCGAAGACAGCGAAGGATCGACTGTCACGAACGCG
>JBJKSN010000112.1:0-11072 GCA_046703945.1 Nitrososphaerales archaeon
GCACGTCTGCTCGGTGTCCTCCACGTCGGTCGGATTTCTGCGCCAGATAACCACCTGCGTCGGTCTCGCTATAAACATGATGAGAAGGAGGCGAGCGGATTTGACATCTCGGTGTGGCGCCCGCTACCTCCGCGACTCAGGTCCTGGAGAGCTCCGCGTCACCTTCAGGCCCTCCTGGTCGACCAGGAGGTGGTTTGAGAAGAGGCTCTTCATCAGGTTCACAGCCTGCTCGTCATGGGCGCCCAGGGTGAGGAGGAAGATGGACGACACGCTCCCCTGGTTGATGATGGCGCTGGCCTGCCTGACGAACTTGTAGCACTCCTGGAGCCCCTGGGAGAGTATGATGTCGGACAGGCTGTCGAAGACCAGTGCGATCTTCGTGCCGGGGTTGGCCGCGAGTATCTTGCTGAGGACATCGAGGAGGATGGCCATGTCCCCGGACGGGACGAGGACCTCGTTCGGGTTCCCCGTCTCCTTGGGGTAGCTGATGCTCGAAGAGAACACGTAGGTCCTCACCCCCGGCAGCTTCGACACCGCGTTGTGGACCGGGCTCCCCCTAGACGTGAAGACGAAGGCGCTCCCGCCCGACGAGGTCATCTCCCCGACGAAGTCCGCGACGGCCCCTTCGTAGTTGGTCGCCGAGTTGGTCTCCAGGAGGATGATCTTCCCCTCTGCGAACCCGCCCTGGATCCCGGCCCGGGAGGAGAACGGCTGTACGGGCGTCGGGGAAGCATGGGCGCCGGTGCTCGCGAACAGGGTAGCGAAGGTGGTCGCCTGCCTGAATATCCTCGCAGTCACCAGAAACACCACCGCGCCCACTATGTAACCCAGCGAGCTGGCGTCTATCCCGATGATCAGAAGGTACCCGTTGAATATCAGGAACTCCAGGCCGATGGCGCTCCAGCAGACCGGGAGGATCAGCAGCGCCCTGCGCACTCCCCTGTCGGCGGTCCGCTTCCTTGAGAGTATCAGCTGGACCGAGGGGTATACGATGAAGACCACAAGCACGACGAAGAGGAGCTCGACGTAGGTCGTGCTGAAGACCGTGTCGTACAGCGGGACCCCTGCGAGGTTGGTGATGATCTTGGACGTGAACGGATGGTAGATGAGCAGGTACGCCTCCACCGCGGCGAGGTACGCCATGAAGCCGAAGAAGGCGACTGCGTGGAGGGGCCTACCGAGGAGCCCCCTGATCGGGGAGCCGCCCCCCGAGGCGGACGGCCTGTAGTAGAACGAGGCGGCGACGAGGGTCAGCAGGACCACGTCGACCAGGATGAATGTGGTCGCGCCGTTGGTGTAGACGGTCACGTAGCTTGGAGAGGAGAGGTAGTTGCGGAAGAACTCGAGGAGGACCACGCCCAGGAAGAACGCGTGGACCAGGACCAGGAAGTTCCTGGTGTTCGCGTACGTCCGCGCCTGCTGCCTCGAGACGAGGAAGGCCGAGTCTATGGTGATCGCCATGGTCGCGAGCTGTATCGCGGGGACCAGCTCAGGGGCGAATGTCACTGCCGTCAATCTGCGTCACCTTCGCGCCGTGGCCCGGGCCATGGTCGGCCGCCAGTCCTCCCGGTCGGCCTTAACGCTTTCAGGGTGCGGTCAGGGGCGGACCAGCTGCGACTCGCCTGCAGAAGATGTCTGGAATGGTCCATAGCTCCGCTAGCCATCTGCATAAAAAGGACGTGTACGGGATCCAGTCCCGTACGCGTCGGGTGTTTGCTATTGGTTGGTCACTCGGGCCAGCGCTGTGGTGGTCGTGTACAGGGAAGGCACAGACCAGGTGGTGCTGAAGGACCCAACGATCTTGCTCCCCGAAGAGGTCGTCATCGAGAAGTGGCCGCTGGAGGATGCGCCTGTCGCAGTGCACGTCCCCGGGGGTAGGCCGAAGAGAGAGCTGCAGTCGAAGCTGTTTACCAGGTTGAAGCTGGTCGTACCGCTTAGAGTGCCTGCGGCGTTCAGCGAACTGTCTGACATCTGCGCTAGGAAGATCTGGCCGTTGTCCTGCTCCGTCCCTGCCACGAGGTTCTCGTGCGAGTTGGTCACCGTCATGTAACCACCCGCGATTTGGTTGCCCCCGAATGTCCCGCTCACGACCCCCTGCAGCTGGACGTTGCTCCAGTCGATGGTGGCCATGTTGTAGGTCACAATCAGGAGCAGCGCCGGGTTGGTCGGGTTTTCAAGGCTGGTGATCATTATCGGACCACCAAAGGGGTTCCAGTAGGCTGACTCGATGGCGACAGGCAGGACGTTGGGCGTGCTGCTGCCGTGGGTTGTGATGGTAGCGACCCCGGTGAACAGGAGAGGTATCTCGCTGGTGCAGCCTGTCGCGCAGTTCGATAGGTCTGGGTTCAGTGGGAAGACTGCGGCTGGGATTTCGCTGGAAATCTGGATGCTCACCTTGATTCCCTGCGAGCCTGTGCCTGCGGATATGGCCGCGCTCCCCGTGGTGGTGAGGCCGCTCACGGTCGCATCGACGTGGTAGCTTATCGGGCCCGTGATCGGTTGGCCGTTGTACTCACCGGTGACCAGGTGGCTGCCGGTGATGGCATACTGCTGGGTCCCTGCCCCTGTTATGATGCCGCTGATGTTCATGTTGAGTGCCTGTGGCGACGCCGCGAGGACGCCGGGCGATAGGATGAAGAGTGCTGTGACTGTGGATAGCAGTGCTATGCTGAGTGATTTCTTCGTCTTCATTGTCTGTGGCGTAGGAAAGCGCGTGTAATAGTCGATTTTGCCGATTCCCTGATAACCTGAGTCGCCTGGGCGGGGAGAGGCATCTGGTTGCGGACGCTGGGCGGCGATTCTGGGCACTGATTCTGGGCGGGGGGCCTGGCTTCAGTCGAAGTACGGGAGTATGTTGATCCCAGTCGGGGTGAAGGCCACCGTGTGGTACTTCCTGCTGTGCTCGGTCCCCCTCAGCTTCTTGACCAGGAAGCGCGTCTTGAGCTCCATGTTCTTGCTCACGTAGTTCTCCAGGAGGAAGATCCCGTCGGCTACGAACTCTTCGACCCCGCTGACCATCGCCTGGTCCCCCTGGAACTTCGAGACCGTCATAAGCGTGGTGATCCCCTCCCGCTTCAGGGTCTTGTACACCAGATGCATGAGGAAGCTGTAGTCGAACTTCTCCTTCGCGCCGCTGAGGAAGGCTGTGAGGGAGTCCACGACCAGCCTCTTGGCATGGATGTCGTCCAGGGCACCGAGGAGCGTCTCGATGTTTGACCCCATCCCCCTCCCCTCGAGGGACTCGAGGTCGACCAGCTTGACCTTCTTCTCCTTCTCCAGGGCGTCGAAGTCCATCCCGAACAGCTTCATGTTCCTCTTCAGGCTGGCGATGTCCTCTTCGAAGGTGGCGAAGACTGCATGCTCGTCGTCGAGCTTGGCGGAGTTGTAGACGAACTGTGACGAGAATATGGTCTTCCCTGTCCCTATGCCTCCCACCAGGAGGACGAAGTCGCCGGACTGCAGCCCGCCCTGTATGAGCGGGTCGAGGCCGACCACCCTGGTAGGTATCCTGTCTGCCACCACGGCTCCCATGTTCATCATACCTCAGGGCGCTGCTATAATAGCATCCTTTCCGATTTTCTGGCGCAGCGCCGATTTGTATATAAGCAAATTTACCCCCTTTTAACCGATATAGACCCCAGATTCACAACCCTCTATTAGGCGAACTCATGGGAAACGCGTTCATGGGAGCCTTCGACAAGATAAAACGTCGAAACCTTGACTTCCTCCTGATTGAGACCATCAAGCAGATCGGCGTCTCGAACTATTCGCTGCTCGCGAGGATGACCGGGATCAACCCCGAGACCGTCCGCTACAAGGTAAACAAGCAGCTCGGCAAATATGGGCTCGGGGTCCAGGTCAACCTCAACCACGCCGGGCTCGGAATGTCCCCGGGGTTGATGGTCGTAGACGCTGAGCCCTCGAAGGAGTGGGTCGGCGAAGCGAGGTACCTCTTCTTTGAGAGCAAGGTCATAGGGTCGGCGAAGCATGTCTGCCTCTTCGCGGTCCCGTTCAGGTTCAAGAAGAAGTACGTCGACATGCTGGCCTACGGCAAGCAGAACAGGGAGATAGCGGACTTCGAGGTTTACGAGGCCGACTGGATGCGGTACCCTTCGTTCAGGCCGGAGTTCTATGACTTCGACGCGCGCAAGTGGAACATAGACTGGAACCGGGTCGACACCACCCAGGGGGAGAGCGGGGCCACCTCGCTCGACGTCGACCATGAAGTCCAGGTGGACTACTTCGACGTAAGGATCCTGAAGTCGATGCAGGAGGACCCCACAGTAAGCCTGACCAAGATCGCGGAGGAGATGGACGCGAATCCGAGGACTGTGAGGTATCACAACACGGAGCACGTGACCAAGGGGAGGTTCATCCTCAACAGCAACGTCAGGTGGATGCGCCCCATCCTGGAAGGGAGGCCGGGGGACGTGATGCAGGTCCTGGCGCTGTTCCGGGGAGTGGGCCAGGAGGGGGTGATGAAGGCCAGGAAGCTGATAAACAAGGTCCCTTTCACCTGGGTCGAAGGCGGTTCGCAGTCCGGCGACTACTTCGCCCTGCTGGAGGTCCCCATGGACAGGCTCTACGAGACGACCCGGTACATCGAGGGTAACACCGAGGGGATGCGGAGCAACCTTTCCCTCCTGATGCTCGACAGCATGACGGCCCGCCACTACTACATCCCGGACGGGATGTTCGATCCGAAGAGGGGCTGGACCCTCCCAGGTTACAGGCAGGAGATGGCGAAGCCGGACGGAGGAGAAGAGCGACGTCGGTCCTAGGTGCCGCCTACAGGGAGCTCGTCCTTGGGGGGCACCTACTGGCCTTCGGGACGGCCAGCATGGCTGCGGCCTCCGCCACTGCCCTGGGAGTCTCAGCCACCCCCCTACTCCTGGCGATGGCCTACCTGTTCTCCTATGGTGCCTATATGATGAACAGAAGCACGGACATGGGGACGGACTCGGTGTCTCACCCGGACCGGACGGCCCACCTGGGGTCGAGGAGGAGGTACCTCCCAGCGATAGCAGGATTGGCATTCGCCACGGGGTATGCCCTCGCCCTCACCGTCAACCTCGTCTTCTTCCTGGCCCTGCTTGCCCCCCTGGTCTTCGCCCTGGCCTACAGCGTAGGCTCGAAGAGGCTCGTGCGGATCATAGGAGTATCCAAGCTGAAGGACAAGCTCCTCGTGAAGAACCTCTTCGTCTCCCTCGGCTGGTCGCTGGTCCCCGTGCTGGTGGGGTTCTACTATCTGAAGTTCACCCCGGTCATCTTCTGGCTCGGCGGGTTCATATTCCTCAGGCTGATGGTCAACACGCTGATCTTCGACGTAAGAGACATAGAAGGGGACAGGAAGGAGGGGATCAGGACTGTCCCAGTTGTCTACGGGTCGGCCCGGACTTACCGGGTGATGGCAGTGATGGACATAGCGTCGCTCGCGCTGGTGAGCGCAGCAGTTACCCTGGGCGCTCTCCCTGGGGCTTCTCTTATGCTTGCCATACTCCCTTTCTATTCGCTGGGCTACGCCGCCCTGGCCAGGAGGCCGGGGGCGAACCTCAGCACCATCTGCGACGTGGTGGTGGACGGGGAGTACCTGGTCTGGGGACCGCTGATGCTCATTGGTGCAGCGGTCTTCTAGGGGCCAGCCCCCTCCCGCTGCCGCGGGGGCGGATGGGATAGACGGATATCGAGACGCGGTCAACGGCTATCTCTCGTCCGTCTGGGGGGACGCCTCGCCCCTGTCCAAGGCCGTGTTCGGGATTCTCGAAGCGGGGGGGAAGAGGCTCAGGCCCGCGATAGCGCTACTCACGTGCGAGGCGGCGTCTGGCGATTACAGGAAGGCGCTCCCGGTGGCCGCCGCATTCGAGCTGGCCCACTCGGCTTCCCTGGTGCAGGACGACATCATAGACGAGTCCGCCATGAGGCACGGCCAGGTCACCGCGCACAAGAAGTACGGGGAGACGAAGGCCATACTCGTCTCAGACTCGATGATATTCAGGATATTCCTAGAGCTGGCCAAGTATGGGGAGAACGGGCTCACAGGAAAGAGGCTCGCGAAGCTCGCGTCCCTCATAGGAAACGCCGCGCGGCTGACCGCTGAGGGGGAGTACTTCGAGACGGTCCTGGCGGAGAAGGGGGACCCGTCAGAGGACGACTACGTCAGGCTGGCGGAGTTGAAGACGGGGGCCCTCTTCGCAGCGTCCGCGGCCTGCGGGGCCGTGGTGGGGGGCGGGAGCACGAAACAGGTTGAAGCGGCCTACGAGTTCGGGCGGGCCCTGGGCGTATCGTTCCAGGTGAGGGACGACATCCTGGACATCGTGAGCAGTGAGGAGTCCACCGGGAAGCCGCTGCTGAAGGACCTCCAGAACAACGCGATGAACGTCATACTCATCCACGCCCTGGCCAACGCAGACCTCTATCAGAAGCAGGCCATCAACTCCATGCTCTACAAGCGGTGGTACGCGAACCCGGAGATCCAGACACTCATGAGGACGCTCGACCAGCTGGGTTCGCTCGACTACGCCAGCGCCATCGAAGAGAGGTACGCGGCGAAGGCCAAGGGGGCGCTGAGGGCGTTCCCCGCCTCGAAGGCGAAGGCGACGCTGGAGCGCCTGACCGAACGGCTGAAGGCGAGGACAAAGTGAAGGTAAAGGCTTTTTGCGAGGCCCGAAGGCAGGGTGGTGAGCCTTGAAAGACGCTGCAGCCGTGGAACGCCTGAAGACAGGAATCGACGGCCTCGACGAGTTGGTCGAAGGCGGACTCATGAAGGGGGACATCCACCTGCTCACAGGGGGCCCTGGGACCGGCAAGACAGTCCTCTGCTCCAACATGGCATACAACGCCGCTTCGGCCGGAGAGAACGTGATATACGCCACCTTTGAAGAGTCGGCCGACTACTTCAAGCGGAACGCCAGGCTCCTTGGGCTGGAGTTCGCCCCCCTGGAGAAGGAGGGGAAGATAGAGATCGTCGACCTGGAGGCGCTGAAGGGTGAGCAGCTGGAGACCAACGTGGCCACCCTGATTCAGGCGACCAAGGACTCGAAGGGGTCGCTCCTGGTGATAGACTCTGTCACAGCGATGCTGCTGGCGTGCGACAGCCAGTTCGAGATGCGGACGTTCATGAAGTCGATATACAACTCCCTGAAGTCAGAGAAGATAACCACCGTCATGACGGGGAGCCTCTCCAACGGGGGGAGGATAGGCCTCGAGGGGTTCATGACAGACTCGGTCATGCTCATGGAGAACTGGGAGGACGAGGTGCAAATGAAGACCAGGTTCGTGATTCTCAAGATGAGGGGGACCAACCACAGCAAGAAGTACCACTCGGTGGTGTTCGGACCCAAGTTCGCCATCTCGAGATTCTGACTTTTTGACCGCCGTCGGCCCATCCGCCGTTGGCCTATCGGTAGACGCCCTTGCCTTCGTCGTCACGGGGGTATCCCTCTACTTCGTCGCCCGCCAGAAGGCGAGCCAGTACCCCTACATCAACGGCCTCCTCATACTCGTCCATGTCTTATTCGAGCTGGTGGTCGTCCAGGACATACTGAGGAACTTCGCCACCTCGGCCTCCCTGGTCGCCGACTACTCCGTGTTCGCGGCCGTGATGGTGTTTGTTGACGCAGCCCTCCTTACGGTGATCGCCTACTCGGTCTACGCCAGGCCCGGAGGTGAGAGGCTCGGCCAGAGGCTCAGTGGCCTGTTCCTGAAGTGGCCCCACGGCCTGGTCCTGGGGGGGTTCATCGCCTACATCGCGGCGCTGTGCGTCTACGTCGCGTTCAACAGGCCCTTCACAGTGGTGGCGCTGGCATCGCCGGGAGGGGGGAGCGTCTACGCCCCCCACTTCAGCAACACCTACCTGGCCGCCTCAAGCTTCGTCCTGGCCTTCTTCCTGGCGTACCCGACCCTGCTGCTGGTCAGGGCGAGCCTGGCGTCGAAGGACCTGGGCGTAAGGCGAAACCTGGCCCTCCTGCCCTTCTACTGGGCTGGCATAGGCGCGGAGATTCTGGTCTTCGACGGGTACCTGGTCTCCATCGGCTACGACTACATGGCCGTCGGATATGCCATCGCGGCCCTCCTGTTCGGCCTGACCGCAGCCGTCTTCAGGAGGGTGTCCGCCATTTCTTCATTCTTCGGGCCCCTGGAAGGCATCCCCGCGGGGACGGCGGCCGGCGGGACAGAGAGGAGGTCGGCGCTGGACGTTTCCGTGCCGGTGCTCCTGGAGGTTGACCCCTCATCCAACTACGAGTCTGCCCTCGTCTCGTACTGCAGGTCCAGGACAGGCTCCGGGGGACTGGTCTTCGTCTTCACTTCGAGGGCTAGCACCGTCCACGAAGGCATCCAGGGGATCCCCGGGGTCAGGTTCTACCTGATGACGTCGCAGGTATCCTACCCTACGAGCACCAGCAGAGAGGACGAGCTCCTGGTCCCCCAGAACGACAGCGCCGTCCTGCTGGACCTCATCGACAAGACAGTCTCCTCGACCGGAGAGAGGCCCATTGCCGTGGTGTTCGACAGCCTGACTGAGCTCTCCCTCTATCAGGGGTTCGAGTCTGCCTACAAGTTCCTAAGGAGCGCGAACGAACTGACCGACAGGCCGAGGGTATCGCTGGTATGCCTCGTCGTGAAGGCGGCACACGACGACAGGGCCATGAGCCTGTTCAGGAGCCTGTTCCGGATGCAGGTTGCCTACGACGCGTCCGGGCTGAGGGTAACGAGGGAGCCAGACGGCAACCCGGCTGCGTAGGGGCCGCTCAGAATTTCGGCGCTGCCTTCGCCGCAGACGAATTGACCTGGTCCAGGATCTTCTGGTAGGACATCAATACCCCCAGTGCTTTCTCTGTGAGCTCGTACCTGCGCCTGTTACCGTACTCTACGGCCCGGATGAGGTCGCCGTTCTCAAGGACAGTCATGTGCTCCTTGAGCGCCGTCCACGACAGGTTAGCCTTGTACATGATCTGGGTCGGCTTTTCAATGCCTGCCTTCACGCAGGAAAGGATGTCCATCCTGATCTCAAGGTGCGACCTGCGCAATGAAAACCCATGTTTCAGGGCCGGAGACTCGTCGAGGCTGAAGAGGCCGTACTCTTCGACTGTCAAGGTCGGATGAATTGCATATAAGTATCCTATATATGTCTTATGTATTATTTGTCCATTTTCAACCGAAACTCCAGCCGACAGCATGATATCCGTTGAAAACGGGCGGCGAGTTATGTAAATATCAGCAAACGCCCTCAGTCGGCCCTGGGCTCGGCCCGTACCGTCGTGAGGATCTGGTTGAAAGTGGTCAGTATCTCCCTCCCCTTCAGGGTCAGCTGGTAGCTCCTCTTGCTCCCCATGGCAACCCTCTGGAGCAGCCCTGACTCTACCAACGACTTTAGGCTCGACTGCAGGGCGACCCAGGCCAGGTTGGCCCGGTACATTATCTGCGTCGGGAGGTAGGCGCCGTCGTGCACGACCTTGAGGATATCCATCTGGATCTCCAACTGTGACCGCCTGGCTGAATACGGCCGCCTGTCCTCGGGGCGCTCGAACAGCTCACTTATCGGTTGGCTCATTCTCCCGCACCCAGGGAGTTAGAGAACCTATATAACTATTATAAAACATCCATGCGTATTCGTGCTACATTAAGGCGGCTCGCTGGGCCCAGCGTCATTCTATGGACTGGTGCCACGTCTTAAGGTTTGAGTATTAGTGATACATATGGCATGTAATACTAGTGCAATGAATAGAAAAATATGCTAAACATCTGCTGGAATCAGGCAATTTTGTTTAGAGGACGCATAAGACGCCTCCAACGCGTTGATACGTACTCGCGCTTGGGTGGCTGCGGGCATCGTCTGGTTGGCAGGGCTTGCGGCGATCCCTCCGTTCCTCTCTTCCCCGCAGGCCGGAAGCATCACCCTGGACCTTCGATGGGGCTGACCGTGGCAGGGCCGGTGAGCGGGCCCGGGCTGGGTGTCGCTGGGCCACAGGCGCTGCCCGTCTCAGCCGCTGACTGAAGGGAGGTTGAGGCCGGTCTTGCCTTTCCCCTCCCCCTCCAACCCGCACCTGCAGTAGGAGACGAGGTAACCGCACCTGGCGCACGTCCTCGCGGAGTCGTAGCCGGGGACGAGATAGGTTGCCCTGCCGCATCTGCACCTGACGGACTCGTCTGGGGACATGGTCACCCTGGGCTCGCCTCGACGCCGAGGTCTGTCATGTGTTCGCTGGTGGCCTTGGCGAGGGAAGTCGTGGCTCGCCTGGACCCCGGCTGCTCCCATGGCGTGGCAGGGCA
Source organism: Nitrososphaerales archaeon (assembly GCA_046703945.1). Lineage (GTDB taxonomy): Archaea > Thermoproteota > Nitrososphaeria > Nitrososphaerales > Gagatemarchaeaceae > UBA183. The sequence continues at coordinate 10,270 of JBJKSN010000112.1, forward strand.
GACTCGAAACAGACCGGAAGCTCCGTAGGCGCCCGGCCCGGCCGAGGCCGGCCCCAGCTGCCCCTTCGTACCCTTCAACATGAAGGACTCCATCATGCGGCTCATGCCTCCCACGGGATAAATTCGGTGTAGAAACCAGGAAATGGAGCAGGGCACCATAGCACCAGGTGCCAGGCGGGCGGCGCTCAGACGATCAGGGAGAGGTTTGCCTCGATCGGATTGTCCCGGGAATGGTCCAGTGCGTAGGCCGGGGTCGCTGGCTTCTCGCCGAGGACGATCACCGACCGGTCCATGGTGAGCATCCTGACGTATCTGTTGCTCATGGCGAGGACCCTGCTCGCGATGGGCGAGTCGTGCTGAATCATCAGGAGGTACATGTCGACCCCCGAGAAGCGGACCGCCCCGGACCTCAATCCTATCCCCTCCACCACAGACTCTAGCCTGGTCGCAAAGGGGGCTTCCAGGGCCCCTACGCTCTCCACGAGGAGGACGCTCTTGCTCTTGGAGTTGGCCCTCACCTTGGCCACGAGCTCGCTCACCCTGGCTGCGGTCTGTTTGGGGTCTGTCCAGTTGACCGGATACAGAGGTGCCTCCATTTCGGTGTCCCCGCCGAGCGCCCCGATGGCCAGGCATTTGCGATAGACTTCCTCGCTCACGAATGGGCGCACGGCTTCGGCGACCTCCTTGTTCGTGGTCCCCGGAAGCGGGAGGTCGAACACCCCCTTCCCGGCGTTCAGGGCGTTGACTATCGACGACACCGTGACCATTCTGATGGCTGTGTAGGGGACGTGCTCGTCGTAGAC
>JBJKSN010000113.1:0-13618 GCA_046703945.1 Nitrososphaerales archaeon
GGGCTGGACCCCTCGTACTCCCCCACCGGGGAAGGGAGCGCCCAGCTCGGCGCGTTCAGGGAGCAGCTCCGTGCCGCCGAAACGAGGAGAGTTCCCGTTCAGGTCCACTCGAGGGGGGCGGAGTCCCAGGCCCTGGAGGTGCTCGGGTCGTTCAGGACAGGTCCTGTGCTGATGCACTGGCTCGAGGCCGAGGAGGCCCTCCCCGCGGCCGTCCAGAGGGGATGTTTCGTCTCATTCAGCCCGGCCCTGCTCTACTCGAAGAAGCTCCAGCGGCTGGCCCGGAGGTGCGACCCCGCCCTGGTCCTCACAGAGTCCGACTCGCCGGTGGCCTATGCCCCCCTGGGCGGCGTCCACGGCCCCGCGCTGGTCCCCTCGGTGGCCTTCAGGCTGGCCGAGCTCTGGGGGATGCCCCCTCTGGACGTCATCTCGCTGACCTCGGGCAACGCCGAACGCTTCCTGGGGGGCCACTCGAAAGGTTAATGTTGCCAATCTGGCGGGCTTGACCGAAGTTGGACAGGACTCGTAGGCTTTCGGAAGAGATTTTGCAGCGGCACCCAGAAGCCTTCGGCACCGACTTCGAAGAGAACAAGAAGAACCTCGAAGAGCTGGCGGTCATCCCGTCGAAGCAGCTCAGGAACCGCATCGCCGGGTACATCACGAAGAAGAACGAGGCCGAGTCCGAAGAGGCCGAGGACGCGGCCGTCGAAGAGCCGAAGGCGTAGGGCCTTGGCCCTGGCGACGGCGGGCTTCAGTCTGGGAGTCAGGCCCGTGAGCTCGCTTCGCCCCCACGAGGACACGATCCCGCGCCACGTCAAAGAGCTCGCGTCCGAGATAGCGCGCGACGGAGTCCAGAAGGACCCGATCATCATCGACAGAGAGTCGGCGACGGTGCTCGACGGAATGCACAGGCTGGCCGCGTTCCAGGAGCTCAAGGTCGAGAACGCGGTCTGCTGCGCGGTGGACTACAGCTCCCGGGCCATCGCCCTGGGCAGGTGGGCCCGGGTCTACACGCCGAAGCAGAGCGAGAGCCTCCACGACGTCCTGGGGACGCTGCCCAGCGCCAGGAGGACCACCCTGGCCGAGGCGTTCTCGGCCCTGGAACGGAAGGAGTCCGCCCTCGCGCTCCTGACCAGCGACGCCGCCTACCTGGTGGGGAGGCCGCACCTGGAGGAGGTCAGGGGGGTCATGGTCGCCTTCGACAGGATCGCCGAGAAGTTCGGCTGGGAGAGGCGCTTCGTCCCCGAGGACGACATCGACATAGAGCTCCAGGGGAGGCGGAAGTTCGTCCTTCTCCCCAGGAAGCTGATGAAGGACGACGTGGTCGCGGCTGCGAGGTCGGGCCAGCTGTTCCCATGCAAGACTTCGATGCACGTGATAGACCCGAGGCCGGTGTCGGTCCGGTTTCCCATCAAGGAGCTCGGACGGGCGAACACCGAGGCCCTGAGGCTCTGGCTGAAGGGGAGCGGAGGCCGCCTCCTGCCGCCTGGGTCGAACTATGACGGAAGAAGGTATAAGGAAAGGCTGCTGCTCCTGGACCAGGGATGATCAGAGTCAGGTGCCTGGGGCACATCGGCACCGCCGTCGGGGCCAGGGAGGTCACGCTGCAGGACGCCGGGCTCGGCGCGTCCGACCTTGTAGACCGGGTCAGGGCCATGGCTGGGCTCAGGGAGCCTGGTTTCAGCAGGTACAACACCCTGGTGATGGTCGAAGACGGCGAGGCGTTCGTGCCCGCGGGGACCTCGGCGCGCATACCCGACGGCGCCAGGGTCACCCTCCTCCCGTTCTCCCACGGTGGATGAGATGCCGAGGGTGACCGCCCGGGCCTACCTCTGCGAGGCCATGGACCCCGACGAAGCGAAGGCCGCCCTCGCCAGGGGCAATCCCGGCTCAGTGACCCAGGCGGTGAGGGCAGGCTCAGCCGAGAACGAGGCCCTCGTGGAGATGATCGCGGCCCAGACCCTGCAGGCGAAGTCGTCCGGTGGCCTCCTTGCCAAGAAGCCGGAGATAGACCTCCTCCTGAGGCTCGCCGGGACCACCCAGATCTCGAAGGCGATACGCGAGCAGGGGGCTAAGAAGGGAGAAGCGTTCCTCGCCATAGTGGCCGGAGAGGCGCTGGTCGGCCCGCCCCCCGGGTTCGGCGGGGACGAGCTCCCAAGAAGACCCCTCTCTCCCTCCGAGCTCGCGAGGGTCGAAGAGGCGGCCCTGCTGGGCGCAGAGAAGCCCTAGACCGCGCGCTTCAGCTTCTGGATGCTCACGATCTCGCCGGGCGGGATGATGGAGACTCCCGCGTACTCCCCGAAGATCTCCAGCAGGACGACCTTGTCAGGGGAGTCGAGGTTGACGTCCCTGTCGATGGCGTCAGCCAGGGAGTCGATGAGCTGCTTGTCCGAGTAGGGGGAGTCCCTGGCTTCTATGGTGATCCGGAACGACTCGCCTGGCCCGATGGCGTCGGAGAGGTCCTTCACCGCCTTCGCGATGTCCTCCAGCTTCGTGTCCACCACCCTGCCGACCGGTATTATCCTCAGGATGTACCTGACCCTGAACGGCTCGGAGCGGACGTAGTCGGTGATGAACGAAAGCAGCGCCTTGGGGTCTTCGACGTCCACCTCTATGACCCCGTCGTAGGCCGACCTGTCTATGACCAGCTTCCTGATACCCGACAGTAGGGCAATCTCCTTGAACTCGGCCGAGGCGCGCGCCTCGAGCCCCTTGGCTGAAGTTACTATCAGGTTCGTCCTTCTCTCAGCTCGTTTCGACCCCGATTTGACCGGTTCTTAAGATTGCGACCTTCCCCCCCACCACGCTGACGACGGTCGACTCGGCGCCTGCAGAAGGCCCGCCGTCCAGGATCAGGTCCACGGTGTCCCCGAGCTGCTTCAGCGCGTCTCCTGCGCTCCTGGACGAAGGCGACCCGGAGACGTTGGCGCTGGTCCCCGCCAGCCATCCGCCGCAGGCGGAGATGAACTCTAGGCAGAGCGGGTGGTTGGGGACCCTGACGCCGAGGTGGGGCCCCTGGCTGAGCATGTCAGGGACGCGCATCCTGAGCGGCCCGACTATGGTCAGGGCGCCCGGCCAGTGGCGCGCGGCCAGCTCGGCACCCTTCTGACCGAGGTCCACCAGGTCGGCAGCCTTCTCCTTCGAGCTGCAGAGTACCGGGACCGCCTTCGCCCCCCTCCCCTTGGCCGAAAAGAGCCTGCGAACCGCCTCCTCGTTGAACGGGTCGCAGCCGAGCCCGTAGACCGTGTCTGTGGGGTAGACCACCAGTCCCCCCCTCAGCACAGCCTCGGCCGCCCTCGATATGGCCCTCCCGTCCATGGGCAGAACCTGGCCCATGGCATCCCCCATGCACCGCGACGTTTAATAGTGGAACGAAAATCGCCGGGGCGACATGTCCGAAGAGGACCAGGAACTCGACGAGGACCTAGACGACGACTTGGACGAGGACGGCTGGGACGAGGACTCGGACGACGAAGGATTCTAGCAAGAACCTTCCTGCACCCGAACCCGGTCCTCGGCCGCGCCATCCTTTTAGAGACCCAGCGGAGGCTGTGCCCAGCGTTCGGATTGAGGACGATCATAGTGAACTGCAAGAACTACCCGGAGGTCATGGGCGAGGGCTCGGCGAGGCTGGCCCGGGCGGTCAGGAAGGTCTCCGACGAGCTGGGCGTCGAGGGGATTGTAGCCCCGCCCACGCCGATGGTCGCCCTGGCCGCGTCGGCGTCCGGCGCCAAGGTCTACAGCCAGGCCGTCGGCGGAGAAGGTGGGGACAAGACGACCGGGGCCGTGATCCCCGAAGCGGTGAAGGCCGCCGGGGCCACGGGGACCCTGCTCAACCACAGCGAAGCGCGCGTCCCGCCGGGGACCCTCGCGAAGCTGGTCCCGAGGCTCGCCGTCGTGGGCCTGGAGGTGTGCCTGTGCGCCCAGACCAGCCAGGAGGCCGCCGACCTCGCGCTCCTCGGTCCGAGGTTCGTCGCCATCGAGCCCCCGGAGCTGATAGGGAGCGGGATAGCGGTGTCCAAAGCCAGGCCCGAGCTCGTGGAGGAGACTGTGTCGGCCGTCCGAGGCGCGGGCTTCACCGGGGGGATACTCTGCGGGGCAGGGATAGTGGCCGGCGAGGACGTGGAGAGGGCCGTGGAGCTCGGGGCCGACGGTGTGCTGGTGGCCAGCAGCGTGGTGAAGGCCCGGGACTGGGAAGCCAAGATTCGCGAGCTCGCTGGTTCCCTTCGTTGAGAAACGACGGCCGTTGTTATATAGAATGTTAAAAGGAACCGATTTATGGCCCAAAAATACGAAGTGAGACAGTTGCAACAGACACAGCAACAGGTCAAACCAAATCCGTTTGAGAACGCGCTTGAGCAGCTGAGGATCGCTGCCGAGTACCTCAAGCTGGACGATGGCATACATCAGATTCTAGCCCACCCCAAGAGACAGCTTACGGTCTCTCTCCCGGTCAGGATGGACGACGGGAGCACCAAGGTCTTCACAGGATTCAGGGTCCAGTACAACGACGTGAGGGGCCCCTTCAAGGGCGGCATCAGGTACCATCCCGGGGTCACCCTGGACGAGGTCAAGGCCCTGGCAGCCTGGATGACGTGGAAGACGAGCGTAGCCAACATCCCCTACGGAGGCGCCAAGGGAGGCGTCATCTGCGACCCCAAGCACATGTCGCTAGGGGAGAACGAGCGCATGACCCGCCGCTTCGCGGCCGCCATAGCGCCGATCATAGGCCCCTACAAGGACATACCGGCGCCCGACGTCTACACCAACGCCCAGACCATGGCCTGGATACTCGACACCTACAATACCATCGAGGGCTTCATGTCACCGGCGGTCATCACCGGGAAGCCCATATCCCTGGGAGGCTCCCTGGGTAGGGACAAGGCCACCGGGCGGGGCGCGGTATACACCACGGTCGAGGCGGCCAAGGTCAACAAACTCGACCTGAAGAGCGCCACCTTCGCGGTGCAGGGGTTCGGCAACGCGGGCTCCAACTACGCCGAGATACTCCAGACCTACGGCCCCAAGCTTATGGGGGCCAGCGACTCCAAGGGCTCCATCATGAGCAAGTCAGGCATAGACGCCGACAAGCTCATCGCCTACAAGGAGAAGACCGGTTCGGTCGTCGGCTTCCCCGGCAGCCAGGAGATCTCTGACAAGGAGCTCCTCCAGATGGACGTGGACATACTCAGCCCTTCGGCCCTCGAGAACGCCATACTACCAGACACCGCCAAGGGAATCAAGGCCAAGATAATCGCAGAGTGCGCCAACGGGCCGTCGACCCCGGAGGCTGACAAGATCCTGCACGCCAACGGGGTCTTCATGATCCCGGACATCCTGGCCAACTCTGGAGGCGTGATCGTCAGCTACCTGGAGTGGGTCCAGAACCTCGAGAGGAACTACTGGACCGAGGAAGAGGTCAACTCCATGCTGGAGAAGAAGATCACCTCCGCCTTCCGCGACGTGCACGCGGCCAGCCTGAAGCACAACGTGGACATGAGGGCCGGCGCCATGATAGTCGGTGTCGGAAGGGTGGCGGAAGCGGTCAAGACACTCGGCGTGTTCCCATAGACAACCCCGCACCGGACGCCCCGGCACCGGGCCGGAGGCGCCCTCCCTGTTTTTCTAGCTCTCCTGGCTCAGGCTCTAGGCTGAGGAGACGCTCTTCTCTATCTCGCGGACCAGGTCCGCGCTGCCTATGTAGAGCGGAGACGTCTCGGCCAGCCCCGACGGCTCTATGTCCAGGACGTCCCCAGAGCCGTCGCTGGCGTACCCGCCCGCCTGGCCGTTGATGTAGGCCATGGGCGCGCACTCGTAGAGGACCCGGAGCTTCCCCTTCGGCTTCTTCACCAGAGCGGGGTACGAGAAGATCCCGCCCCGGGCGAGGACCTGGTTGTAGTCGCCGACGAATGTCCCGCAGTACCTGTTCTTCAGGCCCCTGTCGTCGAATGAGTGCCAGAGCCTGGCCACCGCCGGGATCCACTCCTTCCTGGAGCCCCCAAACCCGTAGACCTCGGGCTTCTCCGGGAGCTTCAGGCCCGTCCCCAGCAGCTGGAACGCCGTCCCGGAGCCCTCCCTCAGGGCGACGAACCTGTGGACCCCCTTCCCGAAGGAGAACGTCAGTGTGAGCATGGCCCCATAGGTGACGTAGAGGGCCCCGACGAGGGCCCTTCCGGAAGCGGGGAGCCTGCGAGAGTAGAATCCGAAGATGCTCCCCAGAGGGTTGTTCGTCTCGACGTTGGAGCTCCCGTCGAGGGGGTCCATGGCCACGCTGACCGCGCCATTGGACACGACCGGCTCCGCCATCTCCTCCGAGGCCACCTCGGCGGCGGCCCCCGTGGCCGTGAGGGCCCCCACGAAAAGGTCGTTGGAGTACACGTCGATGGCCTTCTGGGCCTCCCCCGACGGGTTGGTGTCGGTGAGGAGCCCGGTCTTGAAGGGGATGCTCTCCCAGACCCCCACGCTCGACTTCGCGATGGCGGCTGTGAGCGCGGCTAGGTCGTCGGGCGCGTTGAGCCTCAGGAACTCTTCAAGTTTCATCTGCCTCCCAAGGAGGGCGGGGCTTTTAGGCGTTGGGAGATGCGGCCCGCCCAGCCTCCCGGTGAGACCGTTAAATAGCCCGAGCGAGGTTCGGCCTTCATGAAACGCGACCTGATGGAGAAGTTCCTCACGGGCGGCAAGAGCATGCTCCTGGCCTATGACCAGGGGTTGGAGCACGGGCCCTCGTCCGACTTCAACGACAAGAACGTCGACCCTGCCTACGTCATGGAGGTCGCGGCCAAGGGGGGGTTCAACGGCGTGGTCTTCCAGAAGGGGGTGGCCGAGAGGTTCTACGACGGGAAGGTCCCCCTCATCGTCAAGCTCAACGGCAAGTCCAGCCTCCCGAAGGGAGAGCCCATCTCGCGGCAGGTGTGCAGCGTGAAGCAGGCCGTGGCGCTGGGCGCGAAGGGGGTCGGGTACACCGTTTACCTGGGGAGCGAACACGAGCCGGAGATGTTCGCGGAGTTCGGGAGGATACAGGAGGAGGCCCACGCGAACGGGATACCGGCCATCGCCTGGATCTACCCCAGAGGCGAGGCCGTCCAGAACGACACCTCGAAGGAGACCATCGCCTACGCAGCCAGGGCGGGGCTGGAGCTGGGGGCGGACGCGGTGAAGATCAAGTACACCGGAGACCCGGAGAGCTTCTCCTGGGCCGTGAAGGCGGCCGCGGGGGTCAGGGTGTTCATGAGCGGGGGGCCCAAGGCGCCCACCGACGAAGACTTCCTGCGCCAGGTGGAGGGGGTCATCCAGGCCGGCGGGACGGGCCTGGCGGTCGGGAGGAACGTGTGGCAGAACCAGGACCCGCTGGCCATGGCTCAGAAGCTCAGGAAAGTCATCTTCGGCCAGTGAACCTCTAGCTGGAGAGCAGTTTCCAGGAGAGGACTATGCCGAGTATCCCCAGCAGGGCGGAGAAGCCTACGAGCACGCCGAAGTCGACCCAGAGCGGGGCCAGGACCGCATAGCCCGTGGCTGAAGCTGAGCCGAGCAGCATCTGCCTCACCCCGTCCACCGCGTAGCTGACCGGGTTGAACCTGATCACAGACTGGAGCCACCCCGGCATGATCTTGACAGGGAGCATCGCGTTGCTCGCGAAGAGCAGCGGGAGGTTCAGGAGGTTGATGATCGCCATCTGCGTCTGCCAGTCGCTGGACCTAAGGGCGAGCATCACGAAGAGCGAAGACAGGCCGAAGGCCATGAGGAAGAGCATCACGAACGACCCCGCGATGGAGAGGGCGGTGAAGCTCGCCGTGTCCATCCCGAGGACCACGGCTATGACCAGGACTATGGCCGCCTGGATCAGGGAGCGGACCACGCTCTGCAGTATCTTGCTGGTGACGATGGCGCCCCGGCCAACGGGGGTGCTCAGGGCCTTGTTCATGAACCCGAACCTCCTGTCCCACACCACCGACATCCCGGAGAAGGCGGCCGTGAACAAGATGATGAACGCGAGCATCCCGGCCCCCAGGTACGAGAAGTAGCTTGTGGTGCCGAAGGTCGCCAGGTTGACGGCGTTCAGCTCGGCCTGCGTGACACCGGGCTGGCTCGCGAAGAGCCCGCCGATGTTGAATGCCTTGCCGAAGAGGCCCAGCCAGACTACGGGCTGGACCAGCGAGATTATCAGCTGGATGGGGTTCTTGTACCACTTCACCAGGTCCCTGTTGGTGAGGGCCCACAGGCCGTGCAGCGGGCTCTTGTTCAGCCTGGGCGTCTCCCTGAAGGACCGCTCCATCTCTCTCTCCTCCTCGGACTCCATGGCCTGCTCCTGGGTGGTCACCGTCGACCTGGCGGGGATGTCGTCGGCCACGGCCTAGCGCCTCGCCCTCATCATGGTAACCCTCTGCTTGAAAGCGTCCATCTTGCCTGCCTCCTCTTCCCTGATGCTCCGTCCGGTGAACTCCAGGTACGCCTCGTCGAGGCTGGGCTTCGTCAGCGAGATCCTCGTCACGTGCAGGCCCTTGGACCTCACCAGGTCGATCACCTTGATCGAAGACTCCTCCCCCACCTCCGACTTTATCCTGTACTCCTGGCCGTTCTTCTTCACGTCCCTCACGAGGGGTATCTTCTTGATGTCCTCGGAGATGTCGGGCTCGGCTTCGGCGACGCCCACCACTATGATGTCCCCGCCTATGCTCGCCTTCAGCGCGTCAGGGGAGCCGACCTTGATGATGTGGCCGTGGTCCACTATCGCTATCCTGTCGCAGAGGGAGTCCGCCTCCTCCAGGTAGTGCGTCGTCAGGAAGAGGGTCATCTTGTACTCCACCTTCAGCATCTTGATGTAGCTCCAGACCGCCGCCCTGGTCTGCACGTCCAGGCCGAGGGTGGGTTCGTCGAGGAAGAGGAGCTTCGGGTAGTTGATCAGCCCGCTGGCGAGCTCCAGCCTCCGCCTCATCCCCCCGGAGTAGGTGCTGACCTTCCTGTCTGCGGCGTCCTGCAGCTCGACGAGTTTCAGGAGCTCCATGGCGTGGGGCTTTGAGTTGCTCCTCGGTATGCCATAGAGGTCCGCGCAGAGGACTATGTTCTGAAGGCCGGTAAGGTCCTCGTCCGCCGTGTACTCCTGCGGCACGACCCCGACGACCCGCCTGACCTCGTTGGGGTGCTTGTGGATGTCCAGGCCGGCGATCTCCGCCTTCCCTCCCGAGGGCTTCAGCAAAGTGGTCAGCATGCTTATGGTGGTCGTCTTCCCGGCGCCGTTGGGGCCCAGGAACCCGAAGATTTCGCCCTCCTTGATCTCGAAGGAGACCCCGTCCACAGCCTTCAGGGCGCCGAAGTTCTTCGACAGCCCCTCAACCTTCACAAGCGGCTCTTGGCTCATCGCTTCTCTCCCAGCTTCGAGAGCCTGCTAGCGAGCTCCCTTATTTCATTGCTCCCTCCAGCGACCTTTGGGTCGTTGGACCTCGACAGGTCTTCCAGGTAGGACGTGTAGCTCGAGATCACTTCGATGGCGCCTTCCACTGACTTTGGCGCCTGCCCCACCTGCTCCGCCCACGGCCAGGGGTGGTCGACCTCCTCCTTCCCGCTCTGGGTGAGCGAGTATCTGTCGTCCGCGGAGCGGCTGAGGACGCCCTCCTCCACCATGCGCTTCAGGAGAGGATAGATCGAGCCGGGGGAGGGCCTCCACCATCCCTGGAGGTTCGCCTCCATGACGTCCATTATCTCCGCCCCTGACTTCGGGGCGTCGCGCACGATGTAGAGGACCCAGCGGCGCAGGCCCTTGTGCGTCCGCTTTGCCCAGTCGAAGTTGAACATGTTCTCTACTTTCCGATATCGGAGTTCCGATATCGACGGTATTTGAACCTATCCACAAACTGTGTACCTCGGCGGACATGGAAGGGAACGACTGGCGGCGGCGGCATCCCCCGCGTCACTGTCTGTCAGGTCCCCTGGGGGCGCCCTTTCCCGCTCGCCTGCGCTCATATACCCATCCTTCGTTCCCTCCCTGGGCTTGGCGGCGCGACGTCGGCTCAGCAGGGCATGGGAGCTCGTGACATGGCGGCACGGGTCAAGGAGCTGACCCCGGTTGGCTCTATCTCCTGAGACATTCCTGCTGGTGCTGTCCTCCATCATATTCATCGGGTTCGTGGGGAACCTCCTCCTGAACAAGAAGGGGGTCCCGCAGACCCTGTTCCTCATAGCCGCGGGCATCGTCACCCGGTGGTTCGCGGTCCTCCCCTCGTCCACGATCACGGCGATGCTCCCGATACTGTCAGAGGTCACCCTGGCCATGGTGGTCTTCGACCTGGGCATGAGCCTGAAGGTCCGCGAAGTGTTTTCCGAGGGCGGGTCGGCCATAGCCCGCTCGAGCGTCTACATGATGCTCTCGATACTTGTCACCACCATCCTCTTCACCGCGGTCCTCCACTGGAGCCTCTACCAGGCCCTGTTCCTTGGCTCGATTGTCGGGGGGGAGGTCTCGATGGTCATCGTCCCCTACCTTGGGAACAGGATTGCGCAGAAGGGGCTCATCTCGAACCTGTCGATGGAGTCGGTCTACGACTCCCTTGTCCTGATCATACTTTTCACCGTCCTCCTGAACGGATACACCCAGGGAGCGTCCCTGGACATCACCGGGCTGTCCCTCATCTCTTCGAGCTTCTTCCAGCGGCTGTCCATCGGGCTGGTGGGAGGGGTCCTCCTCGGCCTCGCCTGGGTCAGAGTCACCAAGGCGGTCGGGCAGTCAGAGTACTTCTACGTCGCCACGGTGGGCTATGTGCTCCTCGCCTACGTGCTGATCGGGGAGATAGGAGGGAGCGGCGTGATAACCGCGCTGGCCATCGGCCTGGTGATGAAGAACCTGACTGACCTCCCCGCCTCGCTGGGCCTCGGGGTGGCGATGCCCGCGGTCTCGCTGAACTACATCTCCGCCTTCCAGACTGAGATCTCCTTCTTCCTGAGGACATTCTTCCTCTTCTTCCTGGGGTTCTCCCTCCCCGTGGCTGTGCTGACCTCGCCCGAGGTGTACTTCGAGTCGCTGGCCGTGATCGGCGTCCTCGTCTGCATGCGGGTCCTGAGCACGGAGGCCGTCGACTGGAAGAGGCCGGCGAGGGAGAGGAGGCTGATCGAGTCGATGATGCCCCAGGGCCTGACCCCGGCCCTCCTGGCCACGACCCTGGTCGCGGACTCGGTGGCCGGGTCCAGCCAGATCCTCCCCATAGCGGCGCTGGTGATCATCGGGACCAACGTCATCGCGGCCGGCGGGGCGAGGCGCTTCTCAGGCATCACCAAGGGGCTCGACCTGGCGGGCCTCGCCACCATCGGCCCCCTGGTCAAGGAGCTGAGTGGGATGGTCGAGGGGCTCGACCAGAACCAGCTGGAGAACTGGGCCAAGAAGGTGGAGGAGGAGGCGAGGGAGGCGGCGCCCCCAGACGTGAAAGCCAGGGTCAGCGTCCCCAGGCCGAGCATGGGCGGAGACAGGAGGACGGAGCTCAAGGTGTCGGCGAGCGCCCTCCCCTACATCATCGAGGCGATCAGGAACAACAAGGGGTCGATGCCACAGGGGCCGAGGTCGTACTTCGAGACGTTGGAAGAAGTGCTCACGCGGCAGTCCCGCGGACTGCACGGCTGACGCGGCCCCGGGCGCCCGGGTCTTGCCTGCCAGCGAGCGGGGGGTTCGGTTGGCGAAGCTTGCTCCCGGCGGTGGGGAATACCCGTCTTCGTTATAACGTCCGCCGGCCTACCAAGAGCGTGTCACGCCACCTGCCCGCGCTCTCGGCGGCTTGGAAGCCGGAGGGAGCCTCGCCGCGCAGACCTGACGCGGAAGCGGCTTCGGGAGGCTGAGGCGGTGGCCGTCCCAGACGCCGTGGTCAGCGGAGTGCTGTCGGTCGCGCTGCTGGTGCTCATCGCGAAGATACTCGCGAGCCTGTATGCCAAGGTCGGGGTCCCGCCCATCTTGGGAGAGCTGTCTGCCGGGATCTTCTTCGGCCCATATGCCCTGGGAAAGTTCCTCGTCGTGTTCGGGCAGCCCCTCATCTCGCTGAACGACATCGTCCTGGCGTTCTCCGAGATCGGTGCCATCCTGATCCTCTTCGGGGCCGGGCTGGAGATGACGTTCGCCGAGTTCAGGGGGGTGGGGACGAAGTCGTTCGTCGTGGGCGGCTTCGGCGTGGCGATTCCTTTCTTGCTGGGATTCTACACCATGGTCTTCCTCGGCCAGTCCGCCGAGGCGGGGCTCGTGGTCGGGGCCGCGCTCAGCGCCACCAGCATCGCCATCACAAGCAAGGTGCTGGAAAGCGTCGGGCTTGCCGGGACCGAGGAGGCGAAGCTCACCATTAACGCGGCCGTGGTGGACGACGTCCTGAGCCTGGCCGTGCTCGCGGTGGTCGTGTCGATCATACAGGGAGGGGTCATCCCCGGCGCCGTCCAGATCGCGGGGATGCTCGTCGAGATAGTGGCTGTCTGGCTGGCCCTTCTGGGCGTCCTCGTTTTCACGGTACCCCGCCTGCTCCGGCTGCTCCCCCCCTGGAAGGTCGAAGGGACCGAAGAGGCGGCGAGCACCGCGATATGCTTCGCATCGGCGTCCCTGGCGGCCCTGCTCGGCCTTTCCCCCATAGTCGGGGCCTACGCCGCCGGCATGGGGCTGGCCGGATCCAAGGCCTTGACGGCGGTGAAGAGCTACCTGGAGAAGGTGAACTTCTTGTTCGCTCCCATATTCTTCGCTGTGATAGGGGCGTCCCTCGATCTCAGCCTCTTGACGTGGAACGCGCTGGGGATAATGGTGATACTGGTGGCGGTCGCGGCCGTTTCGAAACTGGTGGGGTGCGGGTTCCCGGCGGCCATGCTCGCCGGGGACGCGAAGGTCGGATTCAACGTAGGCGTGAGCATGATATCGCGGGGAGAAGTCGGGCTGGTCATCGCGGGCCTGGCCCTGTCGAGCGGGGTCGTCGACCAAGACGTCTACGCAGCCCTGGTCGGGGTTGTCATCGTGACCACCGCGATCTCCCCCTTCGTCCTGAAGTACACCAACCGCAGGCCACCGAAGAGGAGCTGGACTCGCGAGGCGGATGGCCCGGGAGAAGCGGCAGACGGCGGACCCAGGTGACCGTTGGGGCGGGTTCACCCGTGGAACCCGAGGTCGCTCAGCGCGAGTTTGAACGCGCGCATGGCCCTCCTCGCTTTCTGTGGGCGGGCATTGTATCCCATGTTACCGAACCTCAAGACCTTGCCCGCCAGCTTCCCCCAGGACCCTGCGATCATCACGCCGTAGCCCTCCTCCATGCGCCTGAGGAGGGCCGCCTCGGATATCTTGGCCGGACGGCGGACCGCGGTCACCGTCGGTGAGTGGTGGGCGTCGTCCCTCGGATATGGTGCGACCCCCGACTCCCTGCAGCCATCCAGGAGCAGCCTGGAGACCCGTTCGTGGCGCTCGAAGGCGCGCGGGAGCCCCTCCTCGAGGGCGATGTCCAGGGCCTCGTCGAGGGCGCCGATGTCCGAGACCGAAGGTGTGTAGGGGAAGAGCCTCCTCTTGTTCCACCACTCCTCCCACTGCCAGAGGCTCGCGTAGTAGGCGGGGATGCGGGGCCCGCGCCTCCTCACCACCTCCCAGGCCCTCTCGCTCACCGACACCAGGGCCAGGCCCGGGGGG
>JBJKSN010000114.1:0-3989 GCA_046703945.1 Nitrososphaerales archaeon
CCCTGAAGTACGGCTCCACGCTCGCCTTCCTCGCAGCGCCCAGGGTCGTCTACGCGGACGGGAGCCTTGGCGCGCAGGGCCCGGACGCCCTCCAAGAGGCGCAGTCACGGGAGGCCAGGCCTAGGAAGGCGGCCTCCATCGTCCTGGAGAACGAGCGGGAGATCATGGACGAGGCGCCCAGGGTGACCAAGAACTCCTCGGGATACAGGCTGGACAAGGCGCTCCGGGGTGAGACCATCGATTTCCAGAGGCTGTTCGCCGGGTCCGAAGGGACTCTGGGGGTGGTCACCGAGGCGACGCTGAGGACCATCCCCCGGCCGGGGTGGCGGGTCCTCCTGGTGGCCGAGTCCACGCTGCAGGGCCTGGACGCCACGGTGGAGAGGTTCAGGGGGCTCGCCCCGTCCGCCCTGGAGGTGGTGGACAAGTCTGTCTTCCGTGGGACCGGGAGGTGGGAGAGGGTGTCGAGGCTCTCGCGCTCCGACGACCCCTTCATGGTCTTCTGCGAGCTCGACGGGAGCGAGGGGGAGGCGGAGGACAGGGCCTCGGAGGCAGCCGGGGCGGTCGGAGGGCTCGAGCCGCTGGCGATGACTGACGAGGGGGACATCGCGGCAGCCTGGGCGTCCCGCAACGAGAGCCTGACCGCAGCCCAGGAGATGAAGCGGGGAGGGAGGAGGCCCGCCCCGGGGGTGGAGGACCTCGTGGTCCCGGGGGAGAGGCTCGGCGACCTCGTCAGGCTGCTGGTGGGGGAGTTCGAAAAGAGAGGGCTCGAGTACATACTGTACGGCCACGCCGGGGACGCTAACCTGCATGCGAGGCCCCTGGTCGACCTCGAGGACCCGGCAGGGGTCAGGGCCAACGAGGAGCTGATGGAGGAGTGCTTCGAGGGCGTGTGGAAGATGGGAGGCTCCATGACCGGGGAGCACGGCGACGGGATGCTGAGGGCGAAGTTCGTGAGGCGGCAGTATCCGCGGACCTACCACCTGATGGAAGAGCTGAAGGAGGCGTTCGACCCGAAGCGGGCGATGAACCCCAGGGTCAAGATCGCCAGGCCCTAGCGGCCCGGGCGAGCAGCCTGGCCACCTTCACCGGCTCGGGGACGGACCCCTGCATGGTGAAGGCGTCGAGGACCGGCTTCTCCCTCCCGTCCAACCCCGCAGACCTGACGAAGACCCTGTGGCCGGTGCGGAGCTTCACCCCCGTCCTCTCGCCGAGCCGCCGGTAGGCCTCCAGCTTGGCGTCTGCGCCCTCGGGGAAGTGGCGCCGGATGGAACCCTCTATCCCCGACGTCTCCTTGTAGGTGAGGCAGATGACCGGGAGCCCGGTCTTCCTTGAGAGGGAGTCCGCGTCGACTATGTTGTAGAGGCTCAGGATGGCCCCCGAGACCAGGACCACGTTGATGTCGTTCCGGCGGAGCCGCCTGTGCAGCGCGGCGATGGACTTCGTGGCGTCGTCCCCTCCGACCTCTGTCCGCCCCAGGGCGACGCCGTCCATCAGGAAGTCGCTCCGCATCACCACCCCGGCGAGGACCGAGCTCCGGTCCCCCTGCCTGAAGCTCTCTGCCACCCCCAGCGCCCTTATGCCAGGCTTGTCGAGGTGGAGCCTCAAGGGCCGCTAGTACTCTTCGAACCTGCCCGTTCTCCGCGAGAGGAGCTCGAAGCCGCTGAAGAGGGCGAACCCGCCCAGCAGCACGACGACCGCGTCCAGGGACTCCCAGCCCAGGATGGGGAGGAGCGCCGGGAGGGACGCGCCGCCGATGGCCATGCGGACCGCTTCGGTCCCGTAGGTGAGCGGGATCATCCAGGACACAGGCTGCAGCCAGGCGGGGAGCTGGGAGACAGCGAAGTCGATGCCGCAGAGGAGCATTGTCACGAAGAGGAATATGTTGGCCACTATCAGGGCCGTCCTCATGTACAGGCCGACCGCGCTGATGAGGAGGCCGAAGGTGGTCATCGCCATGCTGGTGAGGAACACCACCAGCGCCACACCCAGGAAGTCTGCCTGGGCGAAGCTGACGCCGAATATGGTCGCGGCGTAGAGCATCCCCGCCCCGGCTATCAGCGAGGAGAGGAGGACCTGGAACCAGGCCCTGCCTATGAACAGGGCGGCCCTGTTGGCCGGGGTGACCATGGTGCTCGGCAGCGTGCCCTGCCACTTGTCCTGGGAGGTGATGTTGGCGACGGCGAAGACAGCGGAGAACGACATCGCCTGGAGGGCGTTGCCGATGACAATGAACTGGGTGACCGACAGCGGGTACTTCAGATAGATAGAGAGGAAGGCGAAGAACCCCATCTGCGCTATGGGCGTGATGAATATCTGCATCACCCACATCTCCCAGCTGTCCCAGATTATCAGCCCCTTCCTTCCGAAGAAGAAGGCGCCCAGGAACACCCTGTAGGCCATCTGCGCCCTGGAGCTGGCGCTCAGGACGCCCCGGCCGTCCTTAGTACTCTTCAAGGGTCCCGATCCTCTTGGCGTAGGCCTCCACCCGCTTGAACAGGAAGAATGCCAGTCCGACGTAGGCCATGGTCTCGGCCACCATGATGCCCATGTCCTGCCAGTAGGTGGTGGGGAGTCCGACGTAGCCCGGCAGCGCGGCGAGCCTGATGGCCTCTATCCCCCAGGTCGGCGCGAGCATGAAGGCGAATGGGAGGTAGACCACCGGGAGGAGTATGATGGGGAACATGGTCCCGGTGGCTATGTAGACTGGTATCTCCATGGAGTTCGTGATGAAGCCGCCCTTCCTGGAGAGGATGAGTATGGTGGTCATCAGGAGCCCGAAGGACGAGAGGGAGAGGAAGGTGGCCACGGACGCCAGGAAGAAGGCGCCGGGGTTGACCAGGCCGAAACCCACCCTGAACCAGACCAGCCCTATGATCAGTATGAAGACAGCGTTGAGCACCCCCTGCAGGGTGTTGAAGAGGACCCTCCCCAGGGCGATCCAGGACAGCGGGACGGGCGCGGCCAGGGTCGCCTCCATGGTCCCGTTCCACCTGTCGAAGCCGATGGAGTTGGCCGAAGCGTAGATGGTGGTCCCCCACATCCCCATGAGCCCCGAGCCGAGGACCAGGTAGAGGAGGAAGGAGCTCCCGGAGGTCTGCCCCTGGAAGAGGAAGAAGGCGACCATGGTGAAGACGAAGGGGGCGATGATGTTCGGTATCACCCACTGCGGGTCGGCGAAGAAGAGCTTCCTGGTGAGGAAGATCGACGCCCTCAGGACCTGGATCTTGATGGCGAGGTAGCCCTCGACCCTTTTCCCCGGCGGGAGGTCATTCATGGAGACCATTACTCTTCCACCAGCCTCAGGTAGGCGTCCTCCAGCGTCGGCTCCTTGATAGTCCTATCGATTATCTTCGCCCCCTCGGGCAGGGCTGCCACCACCCTCGGGAGGAGGTCCGCGCCCATGGGGGTCTGGACCTTGATCGACTGCTGCTCCGAGTCGAGGTCGGCCACCACCCTCACCACGTTGGGGAGCGCCTTCAGCGCCTCGACGTAGTCCATGGTCGCCCCGTAGGTCCTGAGATCTATGACCGAGATGTCCCTCACCCTGTTCTTCAGCTCCGACGGCGTGTCGAGGGCCACGATCTTCCCCTTCGATATGACCCCCACCCGCTGGCAGAGCTCCTCGGCCTCGAACATGTAGTGGGTGGTGAGCAGTATGGTCTTCCCCTGGGACTTCAGGTCCCTGACCATGTTCCGTATGTCCCTGGCCCCGGCCGGGTCGAGGCCTATGGTGGGCTCGTCGAGGAATATCAGCTCCGGGTCGTGGACCAGGGCCTTCGCTATGTGCAGCCTCTGCTTCATCCCCCTCGAGTACTTCTCCACCTTTTCGTTCTCCCTCCCCGCCAGGCCGACTATCTCGACGAGCTGGGGAATCCTCTTCTTGGCCACGCTGGGGTCAACCCCGTAGAGGTCCGAGAAGTACCGCAGGTTGTCCACGGCCGAGACCCTGTTGTACAGCCCGCGCTCCCCTCCGAAGACTATCCCTATCC
>JBJKSN010000115.1:0-10313 GCA_046703945.1 Nitrososphaerales archaeon
ATCAGCAAGTGCCTCCCAGACGTCCAGTCGCTGGAGGTAGAAAGCCCCGAGAAGTTCAGGGCCAAGGTGAAGACGGGTGTCTCGTTCCTCAAGCAGACCTTCGACTTCCAGTTCACCATCGCTGACAAGCAGGCTCCAACGCACGCGAGGATGATAGGCCACGGCAAGGCCCCAGGCAGCGCGGTGGACCTCGACGCTTACTTCGACCTGTCCGAGGCTGAGGGCGACTCTACTACAATGAAGTGGGCCGCGGAGGCGAAAATCTTCGGGCCGCTGGCAGGGATGGGCTCAAGGGTGCTGGACGGGGTCGTCCAGAAGATAGTGTCGGACCTCTTCAGCTGCATCAAGAACCAAGTCGAGAACTAGCGCGGGCACTCGAAGCCACCACGCCTGTCGCTGGCATCGCTCTGTCGTGACAGGGTCTAGTCCCTTTCTTGGCGTTCTTCCGACTGAGGGGCTCTCCTTCAGGGAGGAGGTATGCGGAGCGGGGGGCGCTTGCCGTCCAGATTCAGTGGTATCCCCACAGACTTGAATCCTCGTATCTTCTTGTGGTTGATCTTCTGGATCATGCCCGTGGCCGCCAGGTGGGGGTCGGCGACCACCCCTTCCACGTTCAGTATGGGGGCCGATGGGACTCCCAGGGAGGCGAGCTTCTTCTCCCAGTAACCGGTCGGCTTCTTCCGGGTGACTTTGGATATGAGGCCCTTGAGAACGGTCCTGTTGCGGACCCTGTCGGCGTTGGTCTTGAAGCGCGGGTCGCCCGCCCACTCCTCCTTCCCGAGGCACTGACAGAGCCTCCGAAACAGGGAGTCGTTCCCTGCCGCTATTATCAGGAACCCCTCGGACGTGGGGAAGCCTTCGTAGGGCGCTATCATCGCCGTCCCTGACCCCCATCCGACCGGAGAGGTCCCAGACGCGAAGAATGAGTGGATGTGATACGCCATCCATGCCACTGACGTCTCGTAAAGGGAGACGCTGACCAGGCGGCCCTTGCCCGTGGACTTGCGGGTCAGCAGCGCCGAGACGACTCCCAGCGCCAGCCACATGCCCGCCGACATGTCGATGATCGACACGCCGACCCTGATGGGCTCTTCGCCTGGCCTGCCCGTCACGCTCATTATCCCGCCAAGGGCTTGCATGAGCGGGTCATACCCTGGCTGGGATGCCCGGGGACCCGTCTTGCCGAAGGCTGTTATCTCGCCATAGATGACTCTCGGATGCTTCTTCCTGACCTCGGCATATCCGGCGCCCAGGCGCTTCAGGGCCTCGGGCTTGTTGCTCACGATCACCACGTCAGCAGACCTGATGAGCCTGTGAAGAGACTCTCGCCCGCCTCTCGTCTTGAGGTCGATGGTCACGCTGCCTTTGTTCCTGTTCAGCGCCAGATAGGTGGGGCTGAGCCCGTCCCAGAATGGAGGGCCCCAGCCCTTCGTGGGGTCTCCTGTCGGCGACTCGACTTTGGTAACATCCGCCCCGAGCTCGGCGAGTATCATTGCCGCGTAGGGACCGGCGACGTTCTGGCTCAAGTCCAAGACCTTGATGTCCTGCAGCGGCCACAGCATAGGCTTCGCTTCCCGAAGGCGGACGCTATTTATTGCTTGAACGACGGTGCGGGGCATCAGTCCTCGCCAGGGCGCGGAGACAACCCAGAGGCCGGTCTTGTCCTAGAACGACCTGGGGAGACCCAGATAGTGTTCGGCCATGTATGACAGCACGAGGTTGTTGGAGACTGGCGCCACTATCATCAGCTTGGTCTCCCGGAACTTGCGCTCGATGTTCATGGCAGTGGTCATCCCGTAGCCGCCGAAGGTCGACATGGCCACGTTCGCCGCCTCCCAGGACGCCTCAGACGCGAGGTACTTCGCCATGTTCGCCTCCTTTCCGCCCTCTTTGCCGGCGTCGAAGAGCAGGGCAGAGTGGTCGCAGACCATGGCCGCGGACTCGACGAGCATGCTCGCCTTCGCTATGGGGAACTGGATCCCCTGGTTCTGGCCGATGGGCCGGCCGAAGACCACGCGCGTCTTGGCGTACTCCACAGACTTGTCGATGAAGTATCGTCCGTCTCCGATGCACTCCGAGGCTATCAGGAGTCTCTCCGCGTTCATTCCGCTCAGGACATAGCGGAAGCCCTTTCCTTCCTCCCCGATCCTGTTGCCGACGGGGACCTCGAGGCCGTCGAAGAAGACCTGGTTCGTCTCGTGGTTTATCATGGTCTCTATCGGCTTCACTTCGAGGTGTGACTTCACGCTCTCTTCCCTCATGTCCGCGATCATCAGGGTCATCCCGTCCACCTTCTTCTCGACCTTGTCCCGGGGCGTCGTGCGCGCCAGTATCATCATCAGGTCAGAGTGTTGGACCCGCGAAGTGAACGTCTTCTGCCCATGGATCACGTAGTGGTCTCCGTCCCTTTCAGCCCTGGTCGTGATGCTCGTGGTGTCTGACCCGGCGGTGGGCTCGGTGATGGCGAACGCCTGAAGCCTGAGCTTTCCCTTGGCTATCTCAGGGAGCCACTTCTGCTTCTGCTCCTCGCTGCCGTGGCGCAGGAGCGCGCCCATGGTGTACATCTGGGCGTGAATCGGTGCCGCATAGGCACCGGCCCTGTGGATCTCCTGAAGAACCGCAGTAGCTTCGTAGAAGCCAAGGCCTGCGCCTCCGTACTTCTCGGGGACGAGAATCGCCAGCCATCCGCCCTCGGTCAGGGCGGCTACGAACTCCTCGGGGTATCTCCTGTCTTTGTCCAGTTTCTGCCAGTACGTCTCAGGGAAACGCTCGCAGAGCTTCCTGATGCTCTGCCTGATCTCTTCCCGAGTGGCCTCTCGCCGCTGGGCGGCGGAGTCGCCTTCTGTGCCCGTCGAGCTATTTGTCATTGTCAAGGTAAACCGGCTCTCTCTTCTCGTTGAACGCGTTCACACCTTCCACCCTGTCCGGGTGCGAGACCGTTCTGTAATAGCTCTGCAGCGCCACTTCGATGCCAAGGTCCAGGGGCAGGTCTATCCCCAGCTTGAAGGCCCGCTTGGCCATGGTCAGCGCGAAGGGGGAGTTCTTGCACAGGGTCCGGGCCGTCGCAAGCACCTCTTTCATCAGGTCTGCCGGCTCAGTAACCGCGTTCACGAGGCCCCACTCGAAGGCCTCCTGCGCCGTGATCTGCTTCCCGGTGAGCAGCAGCTCCAGGGCCTTTCCCCTGGGCATCAGCTTGCCGAGGAGCTGCGTCCCGCCCACTCCTGGGATGATCCCACGGGTCACCTCCGGGACGCCGAACTTTGCGTTCTTCGACGCATAGACGAAGTCGGTGCTCAGCGCCAGTTCGCACCCTCCTCCAAGCGCGAAGCCGTTGGCCGCACAGATAATCGGCCGAGGGCAGCTTCGGACCTTCGAATGGACCTCCTCGAACAACCTGTGCTGGGTGTTCCACTGACTGTCTGTCATGCCGCTCCTCTCTTTGAAGTCCCCTCCCGCGCTGAAGGCGCGTTCTCCGGCGCCGGTGACTACGACCACCCGCACCTTGGGTGACTCGTAGATCGCGTCCAGGGCCTCGCCCAGCTTCTGAGCCAGCTCTGTGTTGAACGCATTCATGACCTCCGGCCGGTTCAGGGTGAGGACCCGTACCCGCGAGTCTTCGACGTCTTCGCTAAGCAACACCGGCATTGGTATCCCCACCAACGCGCCCGGCGTCATTTACATAATCTTTTGCGGGCGTTGCGGCCCGCCGCCATGTTCAGCAAATCCGTAGAACCAACCCTAGGCGTTGCCATTTCAGCGTCCTGGCCGCCGCCACCGGAGACGGCTTCGACAGACACCCGCTGGCTCACGGAGGACGCGCTGTCGGCGGAGTTTGACTCGTCTGTGCGCTCAGGTCAGAGGGCCTTCTTGGCTGCCTGTGCCATCTGCACCACCTCGTCGAACCCGATGCACCGGCCTTCTTCGGCGCTCGTGTCCTTCACCAGGGCGACGACCTTGGAGAGCGTGGCGTCGTCCATCTCTATCCCTCGATGCGAGGCTATCTCGCTGATCATCTTCCTTCCGCAGTAGACGCTGACAGAGTAGGAACCGGCGAACTTCTCCGGATTGGTGGCATGGGTCCCTGCGGTGTGGATGCCCAAGAAAGACCCGAACACTGGATACCGGGCGTCCAGCGTCTCAAGCCCGGTCTTCCGTTTGACGATCTCGGCCACCTTCTCGTAAACGCCCCGCAGGCGTTGGGCGTCTATCCCGGTGCTTATGCCATGCAGCTCGAGATAGTCCACGACTATCGCAAGGTCAGCGATGCCGTTCCTCTCGCCAAGACCGAGGACTGTCCCGTCTACCTCGTCGGCGCCTGCCTCTATCCCCGCTATCGCGTTGCCTATCGCCATCCCGTGGTCGTTGTGGCAGTGGACCCCGATCTTGGCCGAAACCGACTCCTTCACCTTCCTGATGCGACTCCCATACTCCCTCGGTGCGAGCCTGCCAGTGGTGTCAGGCAGCTCCAGGACGTCCACCTGCAGCCTGTCGAAGGCCCTGGCCATGGCGACCAGCCTCTCGACGGGGATGGCGCCGATGTCGATGAGTCCTATGCTCAGTATCCTGTCAGGGTAGGTCTCCTTGGCGTACTTCACTGAATCCAACGCCTTCTCGTATGTGCCATCGAAGGGGGTGGTGAGGGCCAGATTCGCGCCGGTGGAAGCGATGGCGTCGATGTCCTCTTTCACAGTCCTCCCCATGCTGAAGATCTCCACGCCCCCGTGGTCGCGGACCAACGTCCTCGCGATCTCAGCCTCGCTTTTGTGCGCGGGGCCGTAGGACACCACCATCCTTCGCAGGCCGGAGGCCACTAGCGCCGTGGCTATCTCGGTCTTCTCTTTGAACGAGAACATCAGGCCAGGGGTCTGCATGCCTTCCCTGAGCGTGTCGTCTTTGACCACAATCAAGAGATTCTCTGCTGGTCGCGTTCTCGGGTTCATTTAAGGGATTGGCGGCGACAGGATGAGAAACGCATGGCTTACCCTAACCGATGCGGGTGGGCCTGCTGGGAAGTGTGCCTCGCGGGGACAAACGCGCCCGCCCGTCCTCTTGGCCGGCATGCGTTGCTCTGGCTACAGAGACGGGCGCCCTATCTCTTCCGCTTCGCAGAGAAGACCTTCTCTGCTTCCTTCATGACGCTGTAACCATAGGTCGTGTAGGTGGGCATGCCGCAGCTGAACGCCACTACTGCCAGCACCCTGTGTATCTCCTGGAGTGTGGCGCCTGCTTCTATGGCCGACTTCACATGGAGCCTCGCGCCCTCCACCGTCCCCCGGGCGCAGTTGATCGCGATAATCATCAGCTCGTAAAACTTCTTTTCAAACTCTCCTTCTGGCGAAGGAAGGAAGACCTTCTTCCGCATGGCCGCGTAGGCGTCCATGATCTCCGGGGTGTGCTTTGAAAACTCAGCCAGGGACTCGGGGACCTCTCCGAATGACTTCTTCAGGTATTTCTTCCTGCCAGCGTCCTTGCTCGGCATATGCGGTCTCTTCGCCCCAAGTCATTGAATAACGTTTCTGTGGGGTCGCCCAGATTGAAACGCTGCTCGCCGCCCGCCCCGGGCGGCACGGCCGGAGACGGGGCACAAGCCAGACTGCACAGCCGCGTGCTTTAAGTAGAGTAAGGCGCATCACCGACGCAACCGTTGTTTGGTCTCCGCCACTAAGGATCTTCGACAATTCCTGTCCTACGTGACCAAGAACGAGCCATCGATGCTCGCCTACGTGAAGAGGGGAATCAGCCGGAGATATGAAATCTCAGCCCTCGTGAGAAACCTGGGGGCGTCGATAGGCGTGACCGACCACCCGAGCGCACCCGCGCTGGTGTGCGAGAATGTGGACGGCTATGGGATCCCGGTTGTCACAAACCTCTTCGGCAGTCGCAGGATGCTGGCCATGGCGCTCGGAGTGGACGAAGGGGGCATCGACGAGAAGATAGTGGCTTCGAGAGAACACCCGGTCCCTCCGAAGGAGGTTGGGTCGGGCCAGGTCCATGAGGTCGTGCATCGTGGCAAGGACGCCAGGCTCTCGAGTCTGCCGATTGTTACCCACTGCGAAGGCGACGCCGGACCATATGTGACCGCCGGGGCGATGATACTCCACGACAAGGCGATGGGGAAGCTCAACATGGGGATCTACAGGATGATGCTCCAGAACGAGAGAGAGCTCGTCGTCAACCTGGGCCAGTCACACGACGGATATCGCATCTTCAAAGAAGCGGAGGCAAAGGGGAGAGACCTGGAGACCGTCGTGTTCATCGGCCACCACCCTGCCGTCTACATGAGCTCGCAGTCCTACGACCCGAACCAGTCCGAGCTGAGCTTCGCAGGAGCACTGCTCGGGGAGCCTCTGGCCCTGGCTCAGTGCAAGACCGTAACCTTGCCCGTGCCGGCGGCGGCGGAGGTCTCTATAGAAGGGAAGCTGATCGCAGGTAAGAGGAAGACTGAAGGCCCATTCGGCGAGTACGCGGGGTACTATTCCGGTACCACCGAGGGTATCGTCTTCCGCGTCTCGGCGGTCACGAGGCGCCGCGATGCGATGTACCTGGACATCTACAACGCAGGGGTAGAACACAACGTCCTGCACATCAGCGCGATAGAAGCGCAGCTCTACTGGATGTTGAAGCGCCTTTTCCCCACATACGTGCTCGGAGTCAGGGTCCCTCCGCCTGGCATCGGTCACCTTGCGTACGTTTCAGTCAGGGGGGGTCCTCGCGGGATCGCCAAGAACCTGGGGATGGTGGCCACGTCGTTCCCTTACATCAAGGTCTGCGTCGTCGTAGACGCCGACGTTGACATACAGAACCAGTCCCAGGTGACCTGGGCGGTGATGACCAGGGCGGACCCCTCGCGGTCTTTCACCTTCGTTCCCGACGCGCTGGGGCACCCCGGAGACCCGATGGCCCACGGCGAGGACAGGTCGAAGAAAGGAAGGATCCACACGAAGCTCATAGTCGATGCAACCGCTCCCACTGACAGAGACTTCCCAGCCGTCGAGTCCCTGCCCCAGCGGGTGCTCGACCGGGTCACCCCGAGGGACTACATCCAAGGGTACGCAGATTAGGGAACTCGACTCTTCGGGTCTCCCAGAGTCGCAGCGTATGTGTCTGTCTGGTTTAGGCCTTACGTTGATGTCGAATCGCCACTTTTCACTTCCAAAGACTTAAAGGCGGTGCGGCAAGAAGCATTTTCCATGCCTAACCGAATCGTCCCCATACCAACGGCTGAGGGAATACTTCCGGCTGTCGCCTTTACGAGCCTCATGAACTTCTCGAAGTACGTGAGGGTGATATTCTATGCGTGGTACATCGAAGGCCCAGGGAAGCACATCTTGGTTGACGCAGGGTTCAACTCAGAGACGATGCGCTCTCACTCGAAGCTTGCCAGCGGCGAGGAGTTCCAGGGAGGGAAGGACTACAACATAGAAGAGGAACTGCAGAGGATCGGCATAACTGGGAAGGACATCGACACCGTTGTGGTCACGCACGGGCATGCAGACCACATCAACCATGTAGGCATGTTCCCAAAGGCGAAGATACTCGTTCAGAAGGCGGAGATGGAGCGCATGGGGAACTATCCGCCCGCCCAGCCTTTCGCCCTCGCCTACGGCGACCGAAGGCTGCTGTCGAACCCCCAGGTAGAGGTGGTGCAGGGAGACTATGACCTTGCAGACGGCGTGAAGGCGCTCTTCACCCCGGGGCACACCGCCGGGACACAGTCAGTGCAGGTGGAGACTCCCGCAGGCAAGATCTCCATCGCGGGGATGTGCGCCATGAACGAGAACTTCGCTCCTCCGGAGACCGCGGTCCGCCTCGATGTGGAGGGGAACCCCTACAAGTACGAGGTCTTGCATATCGGGATCTTCGAGGATGCCATCGCGAGCTACAACAGCATGCTCCGCCTGAAGCACTCGTCGGACATGGTCATCGGAGTCCACGACCCATCGTGGGCAGAGCGCAAGACGATTCCCTGACCTGACAGAAGTCGGCGCTTACGTGAAAAAGAAGGGAGCATCTTTAAGAGCGCTGTCGTCAACTAACGCACATTGATGATTACGCAGAAACTCGCTGAATTCGTCTGCTCGACCGGTTACGACGCCCTGCCCTCACAGGTGGTACATCAGGCGAAGAGGGGAGTCCTGGACTGCGTCGGGGTGATTCTGGCGGGGCTGCCTGACAGGAACAGCGCCATCGCGAGGGAGTTCGTGACTGAGGAAGGAGGGAAGGCCGAGGCGACCGTGTTCGGGAGCGACGTGAAGGTGCCTGCTTGCAACGCGGCCTTCGCCAACGGCATCGCATCGCATGCGATCGACTTCGATGACTATTCTCCAGTGATGATAGGCCACCCGAGCGTCATCTCCCTGCCCCCTGCGCTGGCCATCGGGGAGGCGACAGGCGCCAGCGGCAAGGACCTGATTCTCTCCTATGTCCTGGGCGGAGAGGTGGCGAGCCGGCTCGCTGCCGCCCTCACCGACAAGCAGTACGCTCGAGGATGGCACAACACCGCTACGATGGGCACCTTCGGCGCGACCGCCACAGCAGGCAAACTCCTGGGTCTGGATGAGGGTGAGCTAGCGTATGCGTTCGGCATCGCCGCGTCCATGGCCGCAGGGCTGAAGCGAAACTTCGGCACCAGTTGCAAGCCGTATCACGTGGGGCAGGCCTGCTCCAACGGCATCAAGGCTGCCATCCTTGCGAAGAAGGGGTTCACCTCCGCGCTCGACATAGTGGAGAGCGACATGGGGCTGGCAAGCGTGCTATCCGGCTCCCTGGTCCCGGAGGCGATCGACAAGCTGGGCCGCCCCTTCGTGATAGACAAGCCCGGATACTCCGCCAAGCTCTATCCGTCATGCGCGTTCACCCACAGCTCCATCGACGGCATCCTTGAGCTGAAGAAGAAGTACGGCTTCTCTGGGGCTGACGTGTCGAGGATAGAAAGCGGGATCTCGCAGGCCGTGGTGGACACGGTGATATACGGCCCGGCGAAGACGCCCCTCGAAGGGAAGTTCAGCATGCCTTTCTGCCTCTCTGTCTCGGCCCTGTTCGCACAGGTGACCCCCTCGGACTTCTCCGCCGCCGTCTGCAGGAACCCTGAAGTCGTAGCGCTGATGGACAAGGTCAGCATGCACGTTGACCCAGCCATCGCCGCCAGGGGATACTCGGACAACGGGGCGCTGGTGAAGGTCGTGCTGAAGGATGGGACAAAGCTGGAGACCGAGGTGAAGCGGCCGAAAGGGGACTGCGAGTCGCCGTTGAGCGACTCCGACCTGCTCGCGAAGTACAAGGCATGCGCTACCCCTCAGATAGGGGGCGAAGCATGCGAGGAGTCTTACAGGCTCATCACCGGCCTGGAAGAGCTCGCGTCAGTCAGTTCGTTGTCTGACAGCCTGACGCCTGTCCAAGCCGTCCGGACCTAGACCCTCGGGACGCTGGCGAGCGACCCCGGTGTCCGGGCGAATCTCCTCTCGCCTCTAAGTGACATTTTCCTGACTCTCGTGTTCTGAAATCTGGTATCTGCTACTTCACACCCGTATACGTTTAAGTAACTGGGACCGACCAGTTGTTTCGGTGTAAGACAGTGGCAACAACTGTGATCTACACGATGCAAGGAATGCTCACGCGAGAGAAGAAGGCCAGGATCGCAAAGCAGATCACCGACCTGCTGGCGAAAGAGTACGACGCAGACCCAATACTGTTCAGCGTCGTGTTCGTCGAGAGCCTACAAGAGAGCTACGCACGCGGCGGCACCCTATATGCGGACAGGGCAGACGTGAAGGCCTTCGCAAAGAGCCCGCGCTCTCAGGTCTAGACCCGAGCAATCCCTCTCTCCGTCGCTTTGGACAGGACTGTCCCTCGGCAGCCCTCTGCCTGGTTCAGTCCTCAAGGTATGTTTTGGCCGGAGGTGCCGTTGACCCAGCGGCTACCATCAGCGTGTCTTCGCCCGAAGGCTCAGGTGTTCTCTCGTCGCCTGTAGGATTCACGGAGTCTGGTGTTCACGTCAACGGTTTACCTGAACCGCGCGAGATTACTCGGCGTGTTGAACAATCGCAGGATTGATTTTGCTTTCCTGCTCCATTTATTCGAATTTTGGAATTCTGTTGCGTCGTGTTTTTAAGCCCGCCATTCCTGACTGCGCCAACGCGATGAGTGCGCTGTCAAACGGAGTGCGCGCGTTAGTCTGTTCATACACTCGAGCGGGTTTACCCCTGAAGAGCGGTCTCCCCGCGCCGTGCAACTCCCACATCAGGCCTGACAGGCGAAAGTGAGAAATCAGGAGCGCTCTTGAAGACTCTCTCGGTTTCAGGGCTGGTCGGCGG
>JBJKSN010000116.1:0-2853 GCA_046703945.1 Nitrososphaerales archaeon
CGTCCACCAACGCTCAGGTTCTCATCAACTACTTCAATTCGCTCCCGTCGGGCTCGGCACCGAAGACCTTCCAGTTCGTCACTGACGGCTCGAGCCTCGGCACCACCAACGAGCAGGGACTCAGCGCCGCGTTCAGCTCAGCTGGCTATACCGTGTACCCGGTGCTGTCCTTCACCCCGGGAACCACTGACTTCACTTCGATCATAGCCAAGATGTCGACTGAGCACCCAGACGCGATATTCCTGTCGCTGGCCAGCTCCACCGACGAGCTCAACCTGCTGAAGCAGATGGTGCAGCTCAACGTCTACCCAACAGATGTCCTCTACTCGGTCACAACTTCGAACACCATCCAGCAGGGACTCGGGGTTGATGGGAACCAGATAATCTCTAGTTCCATGTGGACACCAGACGAGACAACGCCCGGGAACTCGAACTTCACTGCGCTGCTGAAGGCCGCGGGCATTTCGCCTGCGCTGGGCGGCGTCCAGTACGCCTCAGCCCAGATACTCTTCCACGCCATAGTCAGCGCGGGCACCCTCAACACCACGGCGGTGAACAACGCCATCCGGGCGACTAACATGAACACCGTCATCGGGCCCGTGACTGTGATCCAGTCCGGGGCGCAGAACGGGAGGATCGCTGGTTCGCCAGCGGTGCAGCAGTACGAGAGCGGCGCCTGGGTGACAGTGCTCCCAACGAACATCGCGGTCTCCCAGCTGCAATACCCGTTCGTCCCGTGGACTCAGAGAGGCTAGCCGACGGCTCAGCACACGGCTTCGGCGCTCGCTGGAGTCGACCCCTTCTCTCCTCCGCCTGACCAGATGAAGAACGGCAGCGTTGACGACAGAGTTGAGAATAGGCTCCGGGGGTCGGCCGATGCGCCGTAGCGGGACCAAGGGCGCCTAGCGTCGGGGTGGCGTTCGCCTGTACTTCCTCTTCTTGACGCTGATCCTCTTCGGGGCGGGGGTCCTCAGCATGCTCATCGCCACATCCTCCGGGGGAGGGATGAACGTCGTCCTGATACCAATACTCATACTGGCGTTCGGGTTCGGGCCATCAGAGGCCATCGGCACCGCGTTTTTCGCCCTGACCATAGGGAGCGTGGTCGCCACCGTGCGCTTCTTCAACAAGGGGTTCCTCGACGTGAGGCGAGGAGTCATCCTTGGGGCGGCCTCCTCTCCGGGGGTCTTTGTGGGCTCGTATCTTTCTTACCTGGCGGAGGGGCGGGTGTTTCAGGCTGTCCTCGGCGTAGTGGTGGTGATGCTCGCGGTCCTCATGGTGTTGAGGGGAAGGACCAGGGCGCAGGGAACCCACGGCAGCGCCGAAGCCGGTCCTGAAGCCCGTAGCACGTTCGCGTACAAGATCGATCTGCGCCTGGGTGCGAGTCTCCTCTTCCTGGTCGGGGTCTTTGTCGGATTCTTCGGGCAGGGCGGCGGCCTCGTGCTCGTCCCCGTGCTCCAGTATCTCGGGTTCCCGATATTCGTAACGCTCGGGACCGCCCGCATAATTGCCCTGATCGCCGGTTCGTCCGCCTTGGCGTCCCACCTGGCGGTGTCTAAGGTGAATCTGGTGTACGGAGTCCCTATAGCCATCGGCGCGGTCGTAGGAGGGATGCTGGGCGTGGAGATAGACGCCGCGATGAAGGCTAACGTGCTAAGGCTCGCGGCGGCATCCCTGATATGCCTCCTGGGCTTGGCTCTCATCCTGGAGACGCTCCTCTAGCGACCAAGGCCGGAACGGGGCTTCCAGCCCCCATGGAGCGCACGCTCCCTGTCGGTAGTCACCTGCGAGGGGCGCTGCCCGGATGGGCGCCTCAGAGGCCGTAGAGTTGCTTTGCGTTCTTGCTCAGTATGGCTACCTTCTCATCCTCGTCCAGGCGGAGGTCGTAGGCATACTCCCACCCGCTGCGAAGGAACGGATAGTCCGTCCCGAACACCGTCCTCTGGCTTCCGACCCGCTCCACCAGGAACCTCAGTGCGTCTTCGTCGCAGACTATGGTGTCGTAGAAGAGCTTGCGGACCACCTCCTCCACGGAGCCCACCGTCCCTCTGGTTTCGGGCCTCTTGTCGGCGTTCCACTGCAGCCTTCCCATCTGGAAAGGCACGGCTCCACCCCCGTGGCAGAAGACCAGCTTGAGATTGGGGAACTTCTCGAGCACCCTGCCGAAGACCACGCTGGAAATGGCCAGGGTGGTCTCAGCCAGAGTACCGATCGTCATGTGGAGATAGTAGCGCGAGAGCCTGTCGCCACCGTAGATGTCGTTCGGGTGGACCAGCACAGGAACCTTGAGGGACTCCAGCTTCTCGTAGACGGGGAAGAACTCCTCGGAGTCGAGGTTCTTCCCGCAGACGTTCGTGCCTATCTCCACTCCGTGGAGGCCGAGCTGATGATACGCGTGCTCCAGCTCTTCTACGGCGAGCTTGCTGTTCTGCATGGGCAGGGTGGCGTTCCCGACGAACCTGTCCGGATGGCTGCGGCATACGGCCGCGATGGCCTCGTTCTGCTTCCTCGACAGCTTGCTGGCGACGTCTTCCGGTGCGTTGTACATGAACAGGTGGTGCGACACCGAGAGTACCTGGAGGTCTATCCTGTTCGCCTTCAGCTCCTCGATTCTCGAGTCCAGCGAGAAGAACCCCGGCGAGACCGGGCCTATCTTCTTGTTCTGCACATTGACGATGAATCCCTTGTCTTCGGTTTCATCAATCTTACCGTCGAGATTGGTGATAAGGTCGCTGGGCAGGATGAGAGAGTGTACGTCAAAAGCTTCCATACCCCATTCACCCTCCCCCGCCTTAACAGACTTGAAGCCAGCAGGCGAAGTTGGGCCGTGTAAGGCCCTACGAGCGCCCGCGT
>JBJKSN010000117.1:0-3937 GCA_046703945.1 Nitrososphaerales archaeon
TCAGACAGTGACGAGATTCTTAGCATGACCAGGCACCTGGGAGCCGCCCTCCTGCTCGCCGGCGTGCTGACTTTGTTTGCAGTCGCCCCCCTGGGCGCCGCCACGTCGCCTGCCTACACGACGAACGTCGTCTCCCAGTCAGGCATGAAACTAGTCACGATCAACAACTACCAGGGTGTCATGGTGAACTACACCAGTGCCTACCCTGGCCCGTTCAACGCCTTCGTTTATCTGTCTCTGGTCAACCACTCAGGACAGGTCGCCTACTGGAACGTCGCCTCCTGCTCCTTCACAGGGAGCGAATTGGTCCAGTGCTTCGTCAGCATCTCCCCTTCCGTTCCTTCCGGTGCCTACACTGCCTACGTCTTTGCGACGACGGCGACTCACGTCCCGGTCTCCTCCACTTCATCGCTCCCGGTGACGCTCTAGCCTCCGTCCCTTCGGGCCCAGGGAAGCATTTATCGAGCGGCGTCCGCGCAGGTCGCCCACTTTGAGGGCTATAATTCTCAGCGGTGGCCTCGGTATGCGGCTTCGCCCCTTGACCGATGACAAGCCAAAGGCCCTGATACCGGTCAACGGGAGACCGATCTCTGAGTACCAGATAGAATGGCTCGTCAAGGAAGGGGGCGTCGACGCGGTGACCTTCGCCTGCGGCTACAAGTGGGAGAAGCTGAAGGAGCACTTCGGGACGAGCTTCGACGGCGTGGCCGTTGACTACTCGGTGGAGGAGGAGCCCCTGGGGACCGGCGGGGGGATCAAGAAGGCCCTCGCGAAGTACCCTAACGAGGAGACGTTCGTGGTCACCAACGGGGACATCGTGACCGACCTCCCCCTGAAGAGGATGCTCGATGACTTTGGGGGCGCAGGAGGGGTCTCCGCCTCCATGCTGGTGGTCCCTTACCGCTCAAGGTTCGGTGTCGTGAAGATAGACAAGCTCAAGATGATTCGGGGGTTCGATGAGAAGCCGGCGTTCCCAGACGTCTGGATCAACGGCGGGGTCTACGTCCTCAACGGGCAGAAGGTGTCGAAGAACCTCCCTGACAAGGGCGACATAGAGAGGGAGACGTTCCCCAGGCTCGTCACCCACGGGGAGCTCCTCTCCTACCCGTACTACGGCGAGTGGAGCTTCCTCGACTCCATCAAGGACCTCGTGGAGCTCGAGTCAGCCCTGAAGACGGGCTCCTGAGGAAAGACTATAGCGCCCGGAGGCGGCGGGCCGGCCATGGCCGAGTTCGTGAAGGCTGTCGAGGCTTCGAAGGTGCCCCCTGACTCGATGCTGACAGTCGAGGTCGGAGGCGAGTCGGTCCTCATAGCCAACGTGGATGGGAGGTACTACGGGATGGGCGCCTTCTGCACCCACGAGGAGTGGGACCTCTCGGAGGGGACCCTGGCAGACGCCGAGGTCACCTGCGCGGGGCACGGGACCGTCTGGGACCTGAAGACCGGCAAGGGAATATTCGACGAGCCCCTCCCGGACGAGCCCCTCTATGACGTGAAGGAGGAAGAGGGGTTCCTCAACGTGACGAGACGGTAAGGGCGGTCCCCGCGGTCCCACCGACTGCCCAAAGCGAAGACAAGCAACGCACATCTTAAAGCGGGCCGGAGGGCAGTCGGCCCGTTGTCCAAGCCGGACCACGACATCAGCGAAGAGGTGCTGGAGGAAGGCGCCTACCACCTCAAAGGGCTCGGCCTCAGCGAGGCGCAGATAGCGGCACACTTCGAGACGACCCCCGAAGAGGTGTCCCGGCTCATCTCCTCCTACGCGGCCAAGCTGAAGTCTGGCGAGGCCTCGCCCGGCGAGTTCGACAGGGTCTTCTGGGAGGACGTGAAGAAGGAGGCCGAGGGGGACGTGAAGCTGACCTTCCTCTCAGACAAGGGGTTCCACCACTCCTGGAAGTCCGAGCTCAGGCGGCTGGACGGCCCCACCCTGATGGCCATCTACGAGGCGAGCAAGGACTTCCTCGGGGCCGACCCCAACCAGAAGTTCCTTGACTTCCCTCCCCCCAAGGGGTACGACCCATTGGCCATGGACAGGGAGATGAGGAAGGCGGTGGACGTCATAGGCGAGCTGCTGGCCGAGAAGTGGAAGGAGCAGGGGCGAGACGAGAAGAGACCGACCAATCTTTAACTAGTGGCCCGGACGAGTATTTTTCGAAAAAAGGTTGCCGCTGGACTCGGTCGACGGGGAAAAGCTGACCTCTGTCCTCCGCCAGTTCCAGGGCCGCAAGGTCCTGGTGATAGGCGACCTGCTTGTAAGCCGTTTTGTGGAGATCGCCGCCCGGAAGCTCGCCAGAGAAGCCCCGGTCCCCGCGGGGGACTTCGTCGGACAGACCCTCCTTCCCGGGGGGGCGGCCAACCTATCCAGGGAGATGGTCTCGCTGGGTGCCTCCGTCAGCCTGGTGGGGCTGGTGGGCTCGGACGAGTACGGGAACTGGCTAAAGTCGGAGTTCACGAAGTACGGGCTCTCGTTCGGCGGGGTGGTCACCGACGCCACCAGGCCGACATCCCTCAGGACTTGGTACCTGGTCAACAACTTCCACGCCCTCAGGGTGGACAAGGAGGACAGGAAGGACGCCCCCGCCGCCCTGTCCAAGAAGCTCCTCGCCGAGGCCGAGCCGCAGATCAAGGACGTCGACTGCGTGGTCATATCTGATTACGACAGGGGCGCCGTCACCAGCTTCCTGATCGGGGGGATAGTTGCCGCCGCCCACTCGATGGGCAAGATAGTCGTCGGCCAGCCCAAGATGAGGCACTACCTCGACTTCTCCGGCGTCACCTACGTGAAGTCCAACCTGGAGGAGGCGGAGCGCGCCACCGGGATGGCCATGGTCAACGAGACGAGCCTCAGGAACATGGGGGTGAACCTGCTCAGCCGCCTGGAGTCGAAGGCCATACTGGTCACCCGCGGAGAGCAGGGGGTGACCCTCTTCGACAAGGAGAACGTGACCCTCTTCCCGCCCATCGGGGGGAAGAAGAACCTCTTCAGCAAGGTCGGCGTGAGGGACGCCATGACCGGGGCCTTCAGCCTGGCCGTCGCGTCGGGGGGGAACCCCTATCAGGCCGCCGTCCTGAGCAACATAGCGGGCCAGGCGAAGAGCGAGCTCCCGCGCATCGCGTCCCTGTCCCTTCACAACCTCGAAGAGAAGACCCTGGGGGCCGGGGACTTCATGCGCAGGATAGTGCAGGTGCCGGTGAGAAGGTAGTGGAGACCGCCCAGGAGGTCGTCAGGCTCAAGGAGACGGCCAAGAACACCCGCAAGCTGATACTCGAGGCGCTCGCCGAGGCCGGGTCCGGCCACCCCGGCGGCTCGCACTCCGCGGTCGAGCTCCTGGTCACGCTCTACTTCCGGGTGATGCACCACGACCCCAAGAACCCGAAGTGGCCCGACAGGGACAGGTTCTTCCTGAGCAAGGGGCACGCGGCGCCCCTGCTCTACTCGATCCTCGCCCAGGCCGGCTACTTCCCCGTCGAGGAGCTCATGACCCTGAGGAAGATGGGCTGGCGGCTGCAGGGGCACCCTTCGATGGGCATCCCCGGCGTCGAGGCCCCCGCCGGGTCTGAGGGGATAGGTCTCTCCCTCGCCGTGGGGACTTCACTGGTGGCCAAGCTCGACGGGAGGCCCTTCCGGTCCTACGTCCTCATGGGAGACGGCGAGCAGCAGGAAGGCCAGGTGTGGGAGGCGGCCATGGCAGCCTCGAAGTACCGCCGTGACAACCTCACGGCGATAATCGACAGGAACGGGATCCAGCAGGACGGGCTGACAGAGCAGGTGATGCCGCTGGAGCCCCTCGCGGCGAAGTGGCGGGCTTTCAACTGGAACGTCATCGCAGTGGACGGCTACGACCTCCCGCAGCTGATGGACGGCTTCGACCTCGCCATAGGGACCAGGAAGAGGCCAACGGTCATCATAGCCCACACGGTGAAGGGGAAGGGCTTT
>JBJKSN010000118.1:0-5445 GCA_046703945.1 Nitrososphaerales archaeon
CGTGGAGAGGATGGGGGCGCAGCTTTCCTGGGGGCTCAACCTCTCGAAGGTCGTGGCCACCTTCATCGACAACGTCAACAGCTGGCTCACGAAGGTCGTCGGCTCGCTCATGCTGGAGGTCGTCGACGTAGGCGGAGGGACGGTGCGTAGCTTCTCGGAGATGGCCGACTTCACGAGGAGGATAAACGACCTGGAGGCGGAGAAGAGGTCGACCCTGAGGCCGTACATCTTCGTGACCTACATGGCCGGGATCATGATAGTCATGACCACCTTCCTGATGGTCTACTTCCTGCAGCAGACTTCGCTGGCGCCCGGCTCGGCGGCCGTGGCCACCGTGAGCTCGGGGACAGTCAACATACTGCTGGTGTCGGCGCTCTTCGAGAGCTGGGTGGTAGGCCTCGTGGCGGGGAAGATGGGAGAAGGGAGCCTGTCTGACGGCTTCAAGCACTCGATGATCCTCGTGCTCATCAGCGTGACGACCGTCTACCTCGCGTCGCTGTTCATCAAGATACCAATCTAGGAGACAAGCAATGACCAATCCACTCGATGCAGCCGGAGCCGCGGGATGCGCCCTGCCAGGGCTCAATCTGGAGCGGTCCTCTGTAATGCCTAAGTACGAAAGGGGGGTCGGGGCGCCCAGTTGACCTCTGCCCGGGGACCCGCAGCAACCTCCAGAGCCCGGTCGGGCCTCCGCACCGCCGCCCTGGCCTCGCTGTTCATCGCCATCTTTCTGGTAGGGGCTGCCGCTTCGTCGACCGCCTTCGCAGCGGCGAGCCAGCCGACGCGCAAGCTGGTGCTGACGCCCCTCCCAGACCAGCTCCCGACTAACTCGAGCGGCCGGTCGACGTTCCCCGCCCTGGTCCTTTCGATGACAGACCTCAAGGGGAACACCATACTCTCGCCGAACAGCACCACCTTCTATCTCTCGTCTTCCCAGACGGCGGTCCTGTCGGTCCCATCCACCGTGACGATAAAACCTGGAGAGCAATACGTGGTGGCGAACGTCACCACCACGGCCACCCCGGGGAGCAGCGTCGTGACGGCTGTCGCCCCAGGCTTCGAGTCGGCGTCGGTCACGGTGAACACCGTCATCGCCAGGGGCTATCCCTCCGGGCTGAGCATCTACCCACTGCCTGGGACCCTGGCCGCCGGTCCGTCCACGAAGGCCCAGTACGGGGTCGAAGTGGTCGACCAGGCCGGGTTCCCCGCCAGGACGGTCCAGAACACCATAGTGAACGTCACTTCGTCCAACACGGCCGTGGTCTACGCGACGCAGGCGCAGATCCCTGCCAACCAGAGCGTCGGCTACTTCACAGTCAACGTCAACGGTAACCTGGGGACCGCAGAGATAACGGCCTCTTCCCCCGGGCTGGTCAGCGACTCCAAGCTGATCAAAGTCACCAGCGGCTACGCCGTGGCGACCGACCTCCAGATGAGCTCCGGACAGATATCGCTCCCGGCTGACGGGAAGACCTACAGCCTCCTCACCGTCTCGCTGACGGACAACGCGAGCGACCCCGTCGTGACGAACACCCCCGTGGAGGTCTACCTGACCTCGTCGAGGACCGACATAGCCACCACCCCCGCCGAAGTCACCATCCCAGCGGGGCAGTCGTTCGTGGTGGTCCCGGTCACCACCTCCCCAGCCCCCGGGATAGCCATCATCACCGCGACCGCCACCAACTTCTTCACCGCGTCTGCGACCGTCGACACCGTCAGCATCCCGCCCGCCCAGCTCGGGGTCTACATCTCGGACAGCCATGCGCTGGTCGCCGTGTCGGCGAAGGAGCTCCGGATGGTGGTCCAGCTCCAGGACTCTTCCGGGCTGCCGGCAGTAGCCAGGACCCCGGTGGACGTGCTGGTCTCGTTCTCCAACTCTACCCTCATGCAGGCCCCGATCTCGCTCACGATACCGAAGGGGGCAGACCTCGTGTACGACACCATACCCCTCTCAGCCGCGACGACGGGGACGTTCACGGCCATCTCCAACGGGCTTGCCGCCGCCTCCGCGGCGTTTTCGGCCAGCCCTCTGAGCGTGATCGCCACCCTCAACCCGTCCGCGTCGTCGGTCACCCTGGGCGGGGTCACGACCCTCACTTTCTCCCTCCGGGCCCAGGGGAACCCGGTCTCCGGGGCGCAGGTGGCCTGGACGTCCAAGGACGGGACGTTCTCGCACAACAACTCGACCACCTCGGCGGTCGGGGTCGCCACCGTCACCTTCGACCCGACGCTCACCGGCTACGCCTATGTCACCGCGAGCGCCACGGACCCCCTCACGGGCACCGTGAACGCGTCCTACTACATCACGGTCCTCTCCGCCACGCCCACCCGCCCCCCCACCCTGGAGCAGAAGCTCCTCTCCTTCCCCTACATCCTGATCCTGATCGGCTCCGCGGCGGCGGTGGCTCTGGTGGCGTCGTTCCTGGTGCTCCGTCGGCGCAGGCGCTCGGCCGAGGCGAACGAGTCCCTCTCCGAGGACGAGCAGGGCTTCAGCTTCTTCAGGCCGCAGGGGGGCGTCGGCCCCCGGTGGAGGTCGTGGTAGCCTGGACGACCTCATAATCGAAGTCACGCGCGTCTCCGACAAGGGGCAGGTGGTGATCCCCAAGGAGATCAGGGACAAGTTCAACTTCATCGAAGGCTCGAAGCTGATAGTCGTCGCATCCGGTGAGACGGTCGTGCTGCAGAGGATAGAGACCGTCCTGGGCACCGCCAAGGCGAAGGACCTGGTCGAGAAGATAGGGCGGCTGACAGGTCGCATGGGGCTCGCCAGCGTCTGAACCCCCCCGCCTCCGGCTCGCCGAGATGGATTCGGTATCCATAATCCTGTAATAAGCTCGGACCCCCCTGCTGAGGGCGGTTGACAAAAGAGAAGCTGAAGAGCCGGCGTAAAGCCCCGCGGCGGGCCGCGAAGAGCCAACTGGCCGGGCGGCGGCCGAAGGCCGGCGGAAGGAAGGCGGCCGGGTCGCCAAAATCGAAGGCGAAGAGGAGGAAGATCGGCGACTCCCTCGAGGCCATCCGCATGGAACTCACAGCCACACGAGAGGCGTTCGAGTCCTTTGACTCCAGGCTCCGCTCCCTGGAGGACAGGGTCGGAGGACTCCCCGACGCCCTGGGCTCTGCGGTGGCCAGGAGGAGCGCAGAGCTGGACGGCGAGGTCAAAGAGCTGGCGCAGAAGGTGGGGATGGTGGCCGAGTCTTCGAGGGCAGACGCGCAGTCCCTCTCGGCGGCCATCGCAGAAGTGAACGCTGCATCTGAGGCAGGCCTGGGCGCGGCCTCGGAAAGGATCTCGGAGGCCGAAGGCAGGCTCAGCCGAGATGTGGAAGCTTTGAAGTCCACGGCGAAAGGGCTCGCGGGGGAGGCCAGCTCCTCCTCCGAGAGGGTCTTGAAGCTGGAGGGCGAGGTCTCCGCAGAGAGGTCGAGGGCCGAGGCTTCCTACGCAGCCCTGACGGCGTCCCTGGCCAGGGCTTCAGAGGAGACCGAAGCCACCGAGGCGGACCTGCGGGGGTCCATAGCCAGCGTCGGCCAGACGCTGCAGCCGTCCCTGGAGGCGGTGAGGGCAGACCTCGAGGCAGTCAGGAGGCAGCAGAGTTCGTCCAGCCAGGCCCAGGCAGCGATGGCGAAGCGCCAGGACTCCTTCGACCAGGAGCTTCGCACCATCAGCCAGAAGCAGGACTCCGTCGCCGAGAAGCAGGACTCCATCGGCCAGAGGCAGGAAAGCGTGGAGCTGGAGCTGAGCTCGGTCGCGGAGCGGCAGTCGTCTTCCGAGCAGCGGGCTGAGACCCTAGAAACCAGAATGAACGAAGTCGCGGCGCGGCAGGACTCGGTGGAGCACAGGGTCGAGTCATCGAGCGCCGACGTCTCGGGCGCGATCCAGGACTTCCAGGCCGAGATAGGCGGGCTCAGGGGTGAGCTCAAGGACGCTCTCAGATCTGTCCTGCGGGCGACGGCCTAGCATCTGACCGGACCGTCGGTGCGTGATGGTGAATGAATAATACGGGTTGCGTGAACAGATTTTTAATCCCCGTTATTTTTATCCATGCCCTAGAGCCTTTGCACAGATTGCACCGTGGGAAGGCCGCCTTGGCGCCGGTTCTCGTCAGTCTGCTGCTGATGTCGTTTGCCGCAGTGGCCGTGCACCCCGTGCAGGCGCAGTCCACCAACTGGACGAGCGTCATTTCCATAAGGGACCTGACAGGGGACCAGACCCTGGCCCCCTCGGCGCCGCTGGTCGCCGGCCACACCTACAACGCGACCATCAGCGTGTCCGTCCCGGTGGGCCCCACCAACTCGATCTTCAACGTCTCTCTGAATCAGGCTCTCGAACCCAACGGTTCCCAATTCTGGTACCTCCACACCCCTGGCTATGCCGGATATGACAGGGCCACCTTCACCAGTTCGCTGAAACAGGTTACGTTCAACTGGAAGCCGGGGACCCTGGTGCTCTCGGCCATCTTCTTGGTCCCAGTCAACCTGACGACGGTGACCACGAGCGGCGTGACACTCCACTTCGCCAAAGAGACGTTCCCTCTGGTGACGATCACCTCGACAGGGGGGATCGAGGGGACAGTGGGAGTCCCGGTCGTCGACCAGTCGATCCAGACCTACCTGAGCGACTACCAGACCGCCTCTACCCTGGTCTCGTCGGGCAAAGTCAGCTCCACATACTCTTCGCTGCTAAAGGCCCTGCTGGCGGAGACCCAGTCGATGTACCAGGCTGGCCTGACCACCCAGGCTTCGTCCATCCTAGAGTCCCTGACTCCCAGCACCCTCCCGTCCCCTCCGAGCAGCAGCTATGTGTCCTACCTGGTGGGCGCCCTGGTCCTGCTCGCCGTGCTGGCGGCGGCCCTGGCCATGGTCTATGTGCGAGGGAGGGGGAAGATAGGGTACTCTGAAGGGATTGTCAACGAGATCAGCAGGGAGCTGGCCTCCCTCGAGGTGGTGGCCGGGAGATACGACAAGGGGCTGGCGGACCAGTTGAAAACCCTCAGGAACAGGCTCGAGGAGTCTTCATGAGCCGCGCCACCTACTCCAGCGTCCACATCATCGGCCTGGGCGGGACAGGGTCCAACGTCATCCAGTCCCTGGTGGAGAGCGACAGGCTCTCGCGCCTCCTCTCGTCCGAGGACTTCCACCTGGCGTGCCTGGCCCTGGACGTGGCCGACGGGGACCTCACGACCCTGGAGGCGGCCAAGAAGAAGCGGATGGCCCAACTCCGGGAGAGCGGCACCTCGGTGGAGAGGCTCTGGGTGAAGGGGCTCAACGTGAAGTTCAACTCGCCTGACGCGCTCTTCGAGTTCATGGAGAGATACAACACCTACCTGATGAAAGAAGGGATAGTCGTCAACAGCTACAAGCCCTGGATCAACTCCTCGATGTCCATCCCGCCCCTGGCCGGTGGCGTGGGGAGGATGAGGGCGCTCAGCAAGGCGGTCTACGACCTCAACT
>JBJKSN010000119.1:0-4870 GCA_046703945.1 Nitrososphaerales archaeon
GGTCCGAGACCACCTCCCTCCACGCCTGCCCGTTCGACACGAAGAAGCGCTGCTGGGGGGTGAGGCCGTCGATCTTCTTGCTCCGGGCCCCGCTCTTCTTGAGCTGGCGCTGGAGCGCCTCGTAGGCGATGCTGACCCCGCCGAGGTCGGCGATGTTCTCCCCCAGGGTGAGCTTCCCGTTCAGCTTCAGGCCGGGGAGGACCGCCTGCCTGCTGTACAGCTTCACCACCTTGTCGGCCCTCGCCTTGAATGCCGCCTCGTCCTTCTTCGTCCACCAGTCCCGCAGGTTCCCCTGGGGGTCGTACTGCCTCCCCTGGTCGTCGTACCCGTGGGTCATCTCGTGCCCTATCACCACGCCTATCCCCCCGTAGTTCACAGGGTCGTCGGCGCGGAAGTCGAAGAACGGGGGCTGGAGTATCCCGGCGGGGAATACGATCTCGTTGGTCTCCGGGGCGTAGTAGGCGTTCACCGTCGGCGGGGTCATGAACCACTCGTCCCTGTCCACTGCCTCGCCGACCCGGGCAGACTCCCTGTCGAACTCGAACCTCTGGGCGCGCCTGAGGTTCCCCGCCAGGTCGTCGGAGTCCACGAGAATCTGCGAGTAGTCCCTGAACTTCTCCGGGTGCCCTATCTTCACCCTGAACCGCCTGAACTTCTCCTTCGCCACCTTCTTGGTCGGCCTGGTCATCCAGGGGAGCCCGTCTATCCTGTCCAGCAGGACCGCCCCGAGGTTGTCCACCAGCTCGGCCGCCCTGCGGCGAGCCTCTTCTGGGAAGTGCTCCTTGACGTAGAGCTCGCCCAATGCCTCGCCTATGGCGCCGTCGACGACCCTGAGTGCCTTCTTCCAGTCGGGCTCGGGCTCCTTCTGCCCCACCAGGGTCCTGTGGAAGAATTGGAAGTCTTCGTCCTCGACGGCCTTGCCCAGGAACGGGGCGAAGCTGTGCAGCACGGTCCAGCAGAGGTATGCCCTCCACTCGTCCATGTCTCCCCTGGCGACGAGGGCGCCCGCCTCCTTGAGGAACTCCGGCTGCCCGACCGCCACGAAGTCCGCCGCCTTCACTCCGGCCTTCCTAAGGTACGACTGGAGGGCGAGCCCTGGGAACGCCGACTGGAGCCCCTTCGTCTGCACCCTGTTGTAGTTCTTCACGGGGTCCCTCAGCGCCGTCCTGCTGCGGCTGATCTTCGCGAGGCTCGTCTCGACCTCCAGCACCGACCCGGCCCAGCGGCGCGCCTTCTTCGCGTCCAGCCCCTTCAGGCGGAACATCCTCTCGATGTGCTTCGAGTACTTCTTTCGGATCTCCGCGAACTCCTTCCCCAGGTAGTAGTCCCTGTCGGGGAGCGAGACGCCCCCCTGCCAGAAGAAGAACGAGTAGACCCTGCTGTCTCTGTCGTCGGCCTTTGAGAATGTCTGAAAGATCGGCCCGACCCCGTCCCTGTGAAGTATGGGGAGCAGCTTGGCTATGTCCTCGGGCGAGGAGACGTCCTCGGCCATCTCCCAAAGGTCCTCCAGGGGGGCGAATCCCCGGCGCTCCCTGGCCCCCCGGTCGAGGGCGGACCTGTAGAGCCTCCCGACGAGCCCCACGGGCCCCTTGGCGGAGCTCTCCCGGGCGCACCCTTCGGCGATGAGCTTCAGCCTCTCCAGGTTCCACTCGCTGAGCTCGGTCGCAGCCGAGAACCTGGACTTGTCAGGAGGGAGGGGGTGGGTGTCGACCCACTTCCCGTTGGCATAGCGGTAGAAGTCTCCGCGGGGGTCGGCCTTCTTGTCCATGTAGGCGACCGAGAAGCCGGGCGCGCCCTTTGTCTTCGGGGGCATGGTACGAGAGGGCGCGACGCGCGGGGGTGCTTAACCCTTCCTTCGAGGCTCCCAGGATGGCACAGGGGGCTGCAAGAAACTGATGCCGAGGCCTGCGGGCTACCATGGCGCCAGCCGTTGATGTCCTGGACTGCCTGGATGTGACTTTCGCATATAAGCCGGCCTTTTTGACGCCCCCTCGGGCCCGTAGCCTAGCACGGATCAGGGCATCAGCCTGCGGAGCTGAGGGTCGAGGGTTCAAATCCCTCCGGGCCCGCCTCCAAAACCATGTTGTATCCGGGTCTGACTACCTTCGCCGTGCGTTCCTCCCGTCCCGGTTCAGATCCCGTCTGACGCGCTCCGTCTACGACCCGTATGTGAGAGGCTACGGGGTCTTCTGCGCGGGACTGGTGGCGTAGCGCAGGAATACTGCGCCCGAGCGGAGTCCCCGCGACTCCAGCAGCCTGAAGTCGTGGCGGCCCGGGGCTCCCAGGGGGACGACGCCGTCGTGGTGGCCCTGGTCGGTCTCCATGCGGAAGAGCGGCAGGCCGTGCCCGACGATGCTGGGGGACACCGTCAGAC
The DNA here is from genome assembly GCA_046703945.1 of Nitrososphaerales archaeon. Classification (GTDB taxonomy): domain Archaea; phylum Thermoproteota; class Nitrososphaeria; order Nitrososphaerales; family Gagatemarchaeaceae; genus UBA183. The sequence continues at coordinate 2,375 of JBJKSN010000119.1, forward strand.
AGAGCTCGTCCGCGAGGTCCTGGGCGAGGACGGACTGGACGAGCTGCACGCCGCCGGCGACGATCATGTTCTTCCCGGGGCGAGACCTCAGCAGGGCGATCTCATCTGCGACGGGACCACGGGCTATCCGCGAGTTGGGCCAGCTGGCGGCCTGGAGCGAGCTGGAGAAGACGACTTTCTCCGCGCTGGTCGCGAACCTGGCGAAGGCACGCCAGTGCTCGTTCTCGGCGTCGACCTGGCCGGGCCAGTACCCAGCCCACGCCTCGAAGGTCTTCCTCCCAAGCAGGAGGGTGTCGACGTCTTTCATCGGCCCGGCCCACATAGCCTCCCAGAACTCGCGGTCTGCTTCCGGGTCGTCCGGACCGTTCGCGAGAGCCGCGAAGCCATCCAGGGTCATGTACATGGTTATCAGGACTCTTCTCGGCATTGGCCTCCTAACTCGCACAGGAGGCAATATTATCGTTTCGAGCAGTCAGAGGCTTCTATCCTCGTTCGCCTTCACGTGCGCCTTCACGATCTTCGTGATGAGCCGCGCTGGGAGCCCCTCGTCCAAGGGGAACTGGACGCTCCCTCTCCCGGTCTTGAAGGGCTTGAGCTCCCGCGCCAGCTCCGGGGGCAGGGCGCCGAAGAGGCTGACGTGGTCCTTGTAGGCGGCGAAGCCGACGAGATGCCCATGGAGCTTGTAGTACGGCATGTGGTAGCTGATGCCTTCCTCGGCCCGGGGGGGGCGGCTTTTACGAGCGCACGAAGCTCCATGAGTTTTCTGCGGACAGCCACCGGCGCGGCGGCGATGTACTCATCCACGCTTTTCGGGGTCCTGCGAGCTGGCACGGCCCGGGGCAAGCTCTCGTTTCTTCTACTTCGGCGCCGGCGGGAACGTCTTCAGGTACTTTACCAGCTCGACGAAGTCGGGGTTCTTGTCGACCTTCACCAACCTCACCGGAAACTCCCTGCCGTTGACCAGGGCCCTCTTCTCCTCCTGGAAGCTGGTCTCGGTGAAGCTGACTATGGCGTAGTGGACAAACCCCTTCAGGCTTTCGGCTATCGTCTCCGGGGTCGGCGGGAACTGGCCGATGGCGAAGGCTATCCCGTCGATCCAGTTGACGGCAGGGATGCCCGCCTGCTTCTGCGCCTCCGTCTGCTCGACTATCGACTTGAAGAACTCGGGGACCTCGAGCTTCCTGATCTCGTGGACGACTATCTTCTGATACGGACGGTATTCGATCTCGACCATCCTGGCTCTTCCATCGCCGGAACGAGATGACGGTATTAAAGGAAGAGCAGATCGCTCGCTGTGCCGGCCGAGATTGGCGACTCACCTTATCCCCGTGTCGATCTGAAAGTCCTGGACGAGCTGGTTCCCGCCGACCACGGTGACGTCAGTCGGGAAGACCGCCGAGCACCCGAGCCAGGGGCACGAGGGGCCCAGGGTCACGGTGTACGTCCCAGCGGGGAGGAGCGCCGAGTAGTGGCCGCTCTGCGAGAGGGAGGCGGCAGAAGACTCGCACCCCGAGGAGCCGGCGCACTGGAGGGTGAAGACCAGGCTGTACCCGGTCATGTTCACGTCGCAGGACTGGCCTGCTGTGCAGACGGGTTGTGACGGGCTGGCCGTCACATAGCCTGTCACGACGCCCTGGAGGGGCGGGGTGGTGGTCGAGGAACCTTGTTGGGCGCTCCCTCCTCCGGAAGGAGGGACCAAGTAGGATGCGGCCGCGACCCCTGCCACGGCGAACACGACGACTGCGAACACTGCGGCTGCGGCGCGTCCGTTCGACTCCATCCCCCGGTTCTCCGTTGCCCGGGCGAGGCGCAGCCTGGCTCTTAAACCGGGAGCTCGATTCTCACTCTCCCCGTAGCTGGACAGGGGGCCGAGGGGCCGCCAGGGGCGGCTCATCGCCAGAGGTGAAGGCATCCATGCATCAGTCGCGGGCCGCCGTCCGACCTCCTCTGGCCACAGTCACTCGAGGCTCAGGTAGAGGAGTATGGTGTACGCGACCACGGTGAAGATGTCCGCGGCGGAGAAGTAGGGGCCGAACACCTCGGAGACCGTCCCCACGTACCCTAGCAGCAGCGGGTACTCGAACACAGACTGGAAGAGGAGGGCGCACATCACCACGAGGATCCCCAGGCTGAACCTCGCCTTCGTCTGGGCGTAGATCCGGGCGTACACGGCGACTATGGCCACCAGCAGCGCGATGCTGACCGTGGCCAGGATGGTGTGGACCACCATCAGGTTCCTCAGCTGGAAGTAGAACTCGAAGCCGAAGGGCCCAGGGCCGTAGGGGAGCGGGACATAGGCGGAGAGCGCGAACCCGAGGAGCGCCCCTATGACGAGGACCACCGGGACCAGGACCTTCGAAGGCCCTCTCCTCCTGGGCGGCTCTCCGGCCGGCGCGGGCTGCTCGGTCATCTCCTTCTCCTCGCCCCCGACTTCTCGAGTATCGCCTCCAGCGCGGCCCAGTGGGCCTCCATGGAGTCAGACACGAAGTAAAGCTT
>JBJKSN010000120.1:0-7146 GCA_046703945.1 Nitrososphaerales archaeon
AGGAAGACTGAGTTGGCCCAAACAAGCGAGGAGCCTGACCGAAGAAAGGCGATCACGCTGAGGATCCTGAGGGGGGCCGGCAGTCGGACCTCGCCCCCGCACTACGACACCTTCGAAGTCCCCCGCGAGGAGGGGATGGTGGTCCTGAACGCAGTCCACTACATACAGTCGCACCTGGACCCGTCGCTTTCGGTCAGGTGGAACTGCAAGGCAGGGAGGTGCGGGTCCTGCTCGGCCGAGATAAACGGCAGGCCGCAGCTGATGTGCAAGACCAGGGTGGACTCCATCGAAGGAGAGATAACCATCGAGCCCATGCAGGCATTCCCCAGGCTGAAAGACCTGGTCACAGACGTCACCGCCAACTGGAAGGTCGCTGCGACCATCCCGCCGTTCACCCCCAAGGCCAACGCGGGGGACATCTTCACCTTCTATCAGGAGGACGTGGACCGGTCGAGGGAGTTCAGGCGGTGCATCGAGTGCTTCTTGTGCATGGACGTCTGTCACGTGATAAGGGAGCACGAGGCGAACTACATGGGCCCGAGGTGGGTCGTGAAAGCGGCTTCCTTGGACATGCACCCCATGGACGGCCTGAACAGGTCGAAGTTCATGAAGGACTCCGGGGGCCTCGGCTACTGCAACATAACGAAGTGCTGCCAGGAGATATGCCCTGAGCACATCGTGATCACTGACGACGCGATCATACCTGAGAAGGAGAGGGTCGTGGACAGGCACTATGACCCAATCCTATGGGTCTACAGGCACCTCAAGGGCGCCAAGGCCGAGGAAACGAAGTAACGGAAGTCACAGCCGAGACGGCGCCTTCCGGACGGGCGTGCGGGCGCAGAATTGAAAACGGAGACGGCAGGAGAGAAAACGCCCGTTTTCCGTCCGACAGGCGTTTCATGATGGACATCTTTATAACCGCATCAACAATCGGCCGGGTCTACGAGAGGGGTAAAGTGCCTCACCATGGTTACAGTTTCCAGGGTTTCGACCCAGCGGTACATGTCAGGGCTAGCGGGAGAGAGGTCAACATCTCGCCCAAAGCTGCCCGCGAAGTCGCCGTGACGATCAAAGGGATGTCCCTGACGAGGGCCATCGACCTCCTGGAGCAGGTCGAGAGCAAAGAGATGGCCATCGCCTTCAGGCGCCACAAGCTAAAGGTAGGTCACAGGAGCGAACTCCAGGGCTTCCCGACCGGGTCCTACCCGGTGAAGGCCGCGAAGGCGTATCTCGACGTGCTCCACAACCTCCAGGGGAACACCGAGTTCAAGGGCCTCGACCCAGAGAGGGTGAAGATAATCCACGCCGCCGGCTACGCCGGTAGGACGCTGAAGGACTACTACCCGCGGGCTTTCGGCAGGAGCTCCCCCAATTTCCACCAGTTAGTGCACATCGAAGTCGTGGGCAAGGAACTGTAGCGATGTCGGTCCAGCAGCGAACAACGGTGAAGTCGATACTCTCCTCGAGCATGTCGTACTCTGACTTGGATGAGTTCTTCGAGAAGGAGCTGCGGGACGCGGGATACGGCGGGCTGGAGATTCAAAAGTCGCCGGTCGGGACGACCCTCAAGGTCTACGTGGCCAGGCCCGGCCTCGCCATCGGGAGGCGGGGGACTGGGATCAAGGACCTGACCGACAAGCTGATCGCCAGGTTCGGGCTCCCAAACGCCCAGATAGCTGTGACCGAGGTCGAAAGTCCGGAGCTCAACGCTAGGATCATGGCCGCCAGGATCGCTCAGATCGTGTCTCGAGGGACGGCGTTCCGTCGAGCCGCGCAGTGGACCGTGAACAATATCATGAATGCCGGCGCCGCCGGGGTCGAGATTTCAGTCGCCGGGAAGCTCCGCAGCGACCGGTCCCACGGGGAGAAGTACCGGGCGGGGGTCGTCCCCAAGAGCGGCGACACGGCCGACAGGTCGGTGGACCGGGCCACCACCGACGTGCTGATGAAGCTGGGCCTTTATGGGATCAAGGTGAAGATCGCGCTCAAGGACGCGCTCCCACCCGACTTCCAGCTAAGGGAAGACGTCAAAGAAGAGAACAAAGAGGAGAACAAAGAAGATGCCACATCTCAAGCCGAAGGAACTCAGGAATCAGGACACTGACAAGCTTCGGCAGACGCTCTTCGACCTCAGGTCGGAGCTCTCCAAGCTGTCAGGTGAGGCCCAGCGGGGCATAGTCAAGAAGGACGTAGGGAACATCAAACGGATAAGGAAGGACATCGCGAGGGTGATCACCGTCATGCACGAAAAGGGGGCAGCCGAGTGAACCTGATAGGGGGCACGCTGACCGTGCTCGGCTCTTCAGACCCTTCGAAGGTCGGACGCACCGGGAAAGTCCTGTTAGAGACCGCCAACACCCTGGTCCTCGACTCCGACGGGCGCTCTATCACCGTGGAGAAGGGCGGCGCTTCCTTCCTTCTGGAGTCCGGCAAGAGGGTTTCTGGCGCTGAGATAGCGGGGCGTCTCCAGGACAGGCTGGGGAGGGCACGCCGATGAGCTCTGCAGGCCTCGAAGTGGCGGCTCCTAAGAAGAAGTGCCAGGACGACCGCTGTCCGTTCCACGGACACGTCAAGGTGCGGGGAAGGCTCCTTTCGGGCAAGGCCGTCTCCACCGAGGGCAAGAGCTTCGCGGTGATCGAAATGGAGTACCTTCACATGGTCCCCAAGTTCAACAGAGGGGAGAGGCGGAGGAGCCGCGTCAGCGCCCATGTCCCTCCTTGCATCGAGGTAAGGGACGGCGACTGGGTGACCCTCGGCGAGTGCAGGCCTCTGTCCAAGACAATCTCGTTCGTCGTGGTTGAGTCGAGGAGGAGAGCCTAGTGTCGACGAAGTCTCGTGCGGTCTCGGCCAAGGGGGTCGAGGAGTTCAAGAACTACATCACGAGGTCCATCCCTCTGTATGCCGTCATCACCTGCGCCGACAACACCGGCGCCAAGACTCTGCGCATCGTCCAGGTTACCAAGGCCAAGGGGAGGCTGAGCAGGGTGCCCGCCGCCTCGGTGGGAGACTCCGTGGTCTGCGTGGTGAAGAAGGGCCCTCCTGAGCTGAAGAAGACCGTCTTCGGAGCTGTGATAGTGAGACAGAAGTACCCTGTGAGGAGGGTGAGCGGCCAGAGGGTCGTGTTCGAAGACAACGCCGCGGTGATAATCACCCCTGAAGGGGACCTCAAGGGGACGGACATCAAGGGGCCAGTAGCCAGCGAGGCCGCAGAAAAGTGGCCGAGGATCGCGAACCTCGCGTCGATCATAGTATAGGTGGAATGGATGAAATTCGGATCTCAGCTGTCGGCGGACCTCAGAGGGAAGCACGGGAAGCGCAGCGTAAGGCCGAGGGTAGGCGACTCGGTGAAGATAGTCAGGGGAGAGTTCAAGGGGATCGAGGGGAAGATTACCAAGGTCGACTCTTTCGTCGGAGTTGTGAACGTGGAAGGGGTCACCCGGGAGAAGCTGAAGGGCGGGACCGCCCCGGTACCGATACGCTCCTCCAACGTCGTGGTCACGGCCCTCGTCCTCGAGGACAAGCAGCGGAAGAGTAAGCTGGAGGCGGCTGCATAGTGGGTAACAAGGGCGGACGGAACAAGATGAAGCGCCTTGCAGCGCCGAGGACCTGGGACATCTCGCGCAAGTCCGACAGGTTCGTCTTCAAACCACTTCCCGGGCCCCACTCGATTTCATCGTCCTACCCGCTGGGCGTCGTGATACGCGACCTGGCTTCCATGGCCAACCTCTCGCGCGAGCTGAAGTACATGGTCAAGACAGGCAAGGTGCTGGTCGACGGGCGAGAGAGGCACACCTCGCGGTTCCCGGTGGGGATCTTCAACGTGGTCAGCGTCCCGGCGGAGGGGGCGGACTACAGACTTGTCCCGACCCGCAAAGGCTTCAAGCTCGCCAAGGTGTCGGCCGACGAAGCGACGAAGAAGCTCTGCGGCGTAAGCACGAAGACGAAGATCAAGGGGGGTCACATCCAGTACGGCCTCCACGACGGCAGGTCGGTGCTGAACGACTCCCTCAACCTGGCCCCCGGGGACGCGATCCTGCTGGAAGTGCCCTCGCAGAAGGTATTGGGCAACGTCAAACTGGCCAAGGGGTCTCTTGGCCTGGTCCTCGGCGGTGACAGGGCAGGGCAGCTTGGCAAGATAGCCGAGGTGAAGAAGGGGACCGTCACGCGCGAGAAGATGGTTAGGATAGCCCTCCCGAGCGGCGATGCCGAGATCCCTTCGCGCCTTGTGTTCCCCGTGGGGACTTCGTCCCCGATGATAACGGTAGGAGTCGGTGCTTCATGAGCCAGGCGGCCGTCCAGGCGCACCCCATGAAGGAGATCAAGGTGGGGAAGGTCGTGGTCAACATAGGCCTGGGCAAGTCCGGAGAGGCCATCGAGCGTGGGAAGAAGGTGCTGGAGCAGGTGACCGGCCAGAACCCCACCCAGACCAGCGCCAAGAACTCCGTGAGAGACTTCGGGATCCACAAGGGAGAGCCCATCGGCGTGGTCGTCACGGTGAGGGGGGAAGAGACGGCCGCCCTCATCGAGAAGCTGCTCACCGCCCGAGAGAAGAAGCTCAACGGGTCGTCCTTCGACCCGAGGGGCTCCGTCTCCTTCGGAATCCGCGAGCACATCGAAATCCCGGGCATCAGGTACGACCCTGCCATCGGGATACTCGGCATGAACGTGTCCATCCTTCTCGAGAGGCCAGGCTACGCGGTCTCCCGGCGCAACCGTAGGCCCTCCAGGGTAGGGAAGTCTCACCAGGTCAGCAGGGACGAGGCGATGCAATACTTCAAGGACAAGTTCGGGGTGACCATTCAATGAAGGAGCGCCATCCAAAGGTCAGGAAGTACGGGAAGTCTACTCACTACTGCAAGAGGTGCGGCCAGTATGGGGCAGTGATCAGGTCCTATGACCTGGTCCTCTGCAGGCAATGCTTCAGGGAAGTCGCCGAGAAGCTGGGCTTCAGGAAGTACGACTAGGTGAGATAGATGCCAGCGACCAACATCCTAGCAAACCTGTTCGCCAGCCTGCAGAACGCCGAGATGAGGAACAAGAAGGAGTGCATGGTCATCCCGGCTTCCAGCCTCGCCAGCGAGGTCCTCCGCGTCCTGCAGAAGCGCCGGTACATCGGGGAGTTCGAGTTCATCGACGACGGAGTCGGGGGCAAGCTCCGGGTGCAGCTGCTCGGGAGGATCAACAAGTGCGGTGTCATCTCCCCGAGGTTCCCCGTGCGGTCCCTGAAGCTCGTGGACTGGGAGCACAGGTACCTCCCGGCCGTGGGGGTAGGCACGCTCATCGTCTCAACCTCGCAGGGAGTGATGTCCCACATCGAAGCCCAGGAGAAGAAGATAGGCGGGAGGCTAGTCGGGTATGTCTACTAAGGCGACCCAGGAGACGGCCGTCTCGCTCCCCGATGGGGTGACTGCCAAGCTCGAAGGGAGGACCCTCTCCGTCAAGGGGAAGCTCGGCGAAGCCAGGAAGCACTTCGACAAGGTGAACATCAACCTCTCCGTCCAGGGGAACAAGGTGACCCTCTCACCGTTCTCCGCGAAGAAGAAGGACAACGTGATAATCAACACGGTGGTCAGCATCGTGAACAACATGGCCAAGGGGGTGACCAAGGGCTTCACCTACCGGCTGAAGGTGGTCTATGCCCACTTCCCCATCACGGTCAAGGTGAAGGGGGACCAGGTGCTGGTCGAGAACTTCGTCGGGGAGCGCTCCCCGAGGGTCTCTCGGATCGTGGGCGACTCCAAGGTAACCGTGGAGGGGGACGACGTGATAGTGAAGGGGGTCTCGCTGGAGGACGTGGGCCAGACGGCGGCCAACATCGAGCTCTCGACCAAGATCCGGAGGAAGGACCAGAGGGTCTTCCTCGACGGCGTATACATATACCATAGGGAGGAGGGGCCGTAAAACCAATGTCGAAGGCGAAGCAGACAGAGGAGAACAGGCTGAAGAGCCTGGTGGCCAAGAGGAAGGAGGTCTCCGACTCCAGGCCGGCCTTCCTGAGACAGGAGAGCTGGCGCTACGTCAGGATACACCCGGAGTGGAGGAAGCCGAAGGGGGTCGACAGCAAGATGAGGCGCCAGGACAAGGGGTGGCCGCCCCTGGTCAGGGTCGGCTACAGAGGTCCCGCAGCGGCCAGAGGCCTGCACCCGAGCGGCCACTATGAGGTCATAGTCCACAGGCCAGGGGACCTTGCGCCGCTGGTGCCGGGACGGGTCGTGGCCCGGATAGGCGGGACGGTAGGCGCGAAGAAGAGGGCGGCGATAATAGAGAGAGCCACGGAGCTTGGGATACGGGTCGTGAATCCGACGGGGTTGAGGATAGTTGAATCTAAAGAGTAAGCGCAGGCTGGCGGCCTCGGTGCTGGGCGTAGGGGTAGACCGCATAATATTCGACGACGAGTACAACGACCTCATACAGGACGCCATCACGCGGAGCACCATCCGGGGCCTGGTCGGGTTCGGCGCCATCAAGGCCGCTCCGGAGAAGGGAGTCTCCAGGGGCAGATTCAGGGCGAAGTCAAGGAAGCTCAAGCGCGGGAGGGGGGCGGGTTCGACCGAGGGCAAAGCCACGGCCAGGAACCCGAGGAAGGAGCAGTGGGTCACGAAGGTCCGCGCCCTGAGGTGGCGCCTCAAGGTCGCCAAGGACAGGAAGGAGATCAGCAACGACGCCTACAAGAGGCTCTACAAGCAGGTGAAGGGGGGCCAGGTGAGAGGCGTGAAGCACCTCCTCGACCTGGTGAAGGAGGCGAAGAAGTGATGCCGGGCCATGTCCAGATCCTCCGGAGGAGGCGCCAGGGGGTCACAGACTACCGGGCCAGGAAGAGGGCCATCACATCGCGCAAGCCGCTCCTGGTCGTGAGGGTCTCCAACAAGAACGTCAGCGCCCAGTTCGTAAAGCCCACCGTGAAGGGGGACCTGGTCCTGTCGTCATCCCACTCCAGGGAGCTCGCGAAGCTGGGCTGGCACGGCTCTGCGAAGTCGACCCCCGCGTGCTACCTCCTGGGGAGGCTCGCAGGCAAGAAGGCCGTTGCCGCAGGGGTCAAGGAGGCCGTGGTGTACAACGGGCTCGTTCCTTTCATAAGAGGGTCGAGGGTCGCCGCCCTGCTGAAGGGGGTGGTCGACTCGGGGATGGCGGTGCCCGTGGGCG
>JBJKSN010000121.1:0-13731 GCA_046703945.1 Nitrososphaerales archaeon
AAGTCGGTCTGGCTGTCGGCAGGCTCGGGTCTCTGATTGACAACCAGTCGGTCGACGTCGAGTACGGCGTAGACTACTCGGGTTCGTCTCAGCTCCAGGTCAGCGTCCTGGCTTCTGGCTTCGGTGCCACGAAGTACGACGACTACGACCCGCTGGCGAAGATACTCGGGGACAGGGTGCTCGACGACGACATGGACACCGCACTGCTGGGCGGCCTCGAGGCCCTTCCGTCTTGCGGTTGAGCCTCTATCTCCCGAAGTAGTCTTTCACCGGCCTGCTCTTGGTGGCCATCTTCTTGGCCGCCTCAAGCTGGTCGTCTTCCAGCTTCCTGAAGGGGACCTCGGGCTTCCCGCTCAGCTTAATCCCGGCCCGCTGCTTCCCGAGCCCCGACACCCCTCTGTCAGGCGCGCCCAGGAGGTCGAGGATCCTGGCCGAGGACGCGGGTAGAAAAGGCTGAAGGACGATGGCGAGGGACTCGCACACCGCCAGGCACGCGTGGACCACCCGCTGGCACTCGTCCCGGTCAGTCTTCACCAGCTTCCACGGTTGCTTTCCCTGGAAGTACTCGTTGCCAAGGTCGGCCATCGCCAGCAACTTGGTCATCGCCTCCCTGAACCTTACCTCGCCGAGGAGGGCGAGGGACTCTTCTCCGAGGCTCCTCACGCGGTCCACGAGCTCCTTCTCCTCTCCGGCCGCCCCGTCTGCGGCGACTTCGCCCCCGAAGTTGTTCCAGGCGAAGGTGGTCGTCCTGTGGACGAAGTTCCCCAGGTTCGCCACCAGCTCGTTGTTCACCTTGTTCTTGAAGTCGTCCCACTTGAACTCGGTGTCCCGGGTCTCAGGGATGATGCTGATCAGGTAGTACCTCCAGATGTCCGGGTCCAGCCCCGCGTCGGGTATGCTCTCGCAGAAGACGCCCCAGTTCTTGCTCTTGGAGATCTTGTCTCCTTCGTAGTTGCAGAACTGCAGCCCTACCACATCATAGGGGAGGTTGAGGCCCCCGTGGGCGAAGAGCATCCCCGGCCAGAATATGGTGTGGAATGGTATGTTGTCCTTGCCCAGGAAGTTGTACACGTGCGCCCCTTCGTCCTTCCAGAACTTCTCCCAGGCGGCTGGGTCCCCCCTGGCGTCCCCCCACTCCTTGGTGGCCGATATGTATCCTATGGGGGCGTCGAACCAGACGTAGAACACCTTGTCCCGGTACCCGTCAAGGGGGACCGGTACCCCCCACCTGAGGTCCCTCGTGATCGACCTCTTCCTGAGGCCTTCTTTCAGCCAACCAAGGGCGAGCGAGGTCACCTGGCTCTTCCAGTTCTCATTCGACCCTATCCACGCTTCGAGCTCTCCCTGTACCTTGCCCAGCTCGAGGAAAAGCTGTTTGCTGTCCTTGAAGACCGGGGTGCTCCCGTCCACCTTGCATCGGGGGTTGATCAGCTGGACCGGGTCGAGGAGCGTGGAACACTTCTCGCACTGGTCTCCCCTGGCCATCTCGTAGCCGCAGACCGGGCAGGTCCCCTCGACGTACCTGTCCGGGAGGAAGAGCTTGTCCTTCTCGCAGTAGGGGAGCCTGAGGACCCCTTCGCTTACGTATCCCCTCTCGTGGAGCTTCAGGAAGAACTCCTGGGTCGTCCTGTGGTGGGTGGGGGTCGACGTCCTGGAGAAGTTGTCGTAGGAGATCTCGAACCACTGATAGATGTCCCTGTGGACCAGGTAGAGCGTGTCGGTCAGCGCCTTCGGGGTGACCCCGAGCTCCAGGGCTGCCACCTCCGTGGGAGTTCCGTTCTCGTCCGAGGCGCCGAGGAAGAGGGTCTCAATGCCCTTCAGCCTGCAGTAGCGTGCGAAGATGTCAGCGGGAAGGTGGGACCCTACAAGGTTCCCTACGTGGGGGACGGCGTTGGTATACGGGAGCGCACAGAGCACGAGCACCCGCTGTGTCCTGGTGTCCTTCCCCACGGCGTGCGGCAGCGCTATCGCTTTCAGTTTAAACCTTAGCTCAGATTTCCCAGCTCTGGGAGTACGCCTTCTGCTCCTTCGTCATTGCGCCTATGGAGATTCCCATGGACTTTAGCGCGGCCCTGGCCACTTCCTCCTCGAGCTCGACGGGGACTCCGTAGACCTTCTTCTCCATCTTGGAGTGGTCGGCGTGGATTCGGATGGCGGCCATCATCTGGTTCGCGAAGGACATCTGCATCACCTCCGGCGGATGCCCTTCTGCGGCGACCAGGTTCGCTATCCTTCCCTTCGCGACCAGGTAGACCCTCTTCCCGGACGGCAGGGTCACTTCGTCCACGTTCGGCCTGACCTCCTTCACCTTCTTGGCTTTGGTCAGCAGCGTCTTCACGTCGATTTCTACGTCGAAGTGCCCTGCATTGGCCAGTATGGCGCCCTCCTTCATCTTCTCTATCGCCGGATAGGGGATCACGCCCTTCATCCCCGTGGTGGTGACGAACAGCTCGCCTCCGGCCGCAGCATCCTCGATGCTCGACACATCGAAGCCGTCCAGGTGTGCCTCAAGCGCCTTGACGGGGTCAACCTCGACTACCGTGACTCTAGCACCCATCCCCCTGGCTCTCATGGCGACCCCCTTGCCGACCCACCCGTAGCCCACCACGACCGCCCTGACTCCGGCTAGGAGGAGGGCCGTGGCCCTCATTATCCCGTCCAGCGTGCTCTGGCCCGTCCCATACCTGTTGTCGAACATGAACTTGGTCTTGGCGTCGTTGACTGCGATGACCGGATAGGCCAGCCCGCCCTGTGCCTCGAGCGCCTTCAGCCTGACCACGCCTGTGGTGGTCTCCTCAGACCCGCCGACGATCCCTCTCGCCTTCGAGCGGTGCGCAGCGGCGTGCAGGTCAGCGCCGTCGTCGATGATCTGCTGCGGCTTGCTCCCCAGGACCTGGTCGACGCACCATGCGTATTCCTTGGCCGACTCCCCTCGCCAGGCCCACACCTCCGTCCTGGTGGAAAGGTACGCCGCTATGTCGTCCTGGGTGGACAACGGGTTGGCGGCCGCCAGTTTCACTTCTGCCCCGGCGGAGAGCAGGGCGTCGATGAGCACCGACGTCTCCTTGGTTATGTGCAGGCAGACCCCTACTCTCACCCCTTCCAGGGGCCTCGACTTCGCGTACTTCTCTTCGAGGCGGGTGAGCGCTCCCATGTGGGCCTTGGCCCACAGGAAGTTCCTCTCTCCTTCGCTGCTCAACTTCGGGTCTGCGACTTTCATTTCTGCTATCCCACCAGGGCCCCGATGGCCCCTTCTATCAACTGTTTTACCAGGCGTCCAGACCCCTCCATCACCTTCGAGACCTCCTCGTGGCTCACTGCCGGCTGCAGCCCCGCCGCCCAGTTGGTGGCCACCAGCACCGACGAGTACTCTATCTGCTTCTCCTTCGCCAGGGCCGCCTCCGGGACCCCTGTCATCCCAACCACGTCGCCGCCCAGGGTCCTGTACATCCTGATCTCGGCCGCGGTCTCGAACCTGGGGCCCTCGACGCATACATACACCAGGCCCGGACGCAGCTCCAGGCCGAGCTTCTTCGCAGCGGCGACGAGAACCCCGTTCACCCTCTGGCTGTAGGGGTTGGTCATGTCGGTGTGGACCACCTTGTCTTCGAAGAACGTCCCCTTCCTGTGCTTCGTGAAGTCAAGAAACTGTGCAGCCAGGCCAAGGTCCCCCACTGGAAAGTCGCTGTTCATCGAGCCCACGGCGCTGGTCGCTATCACTTCCTTCACCCCCAGGGCGTCCAGGGCTGCTATGTTGGCCCGGTAGTTGATGGCGTGGGGGGGCGTGCTGTGGCCGGGCCCGTGCCTCGGGATGACCGCGAAGTCCCCCGACGGGTCTTCATAGACAGTCACGCTTCCGAAGCCGGTCTCCACGTTCCTGGGACGGCCCAGGTCGAAGTGCCCGGTCACTCCTGTCCCGGTTATGACCCCTACCAGCGCCCTGTCTCTAGTCATACTTTGAGAGCGTATGGACATCGTACCCGGCCAGCTTCTCTCTCCCCTTCAGCGAGCTGAGCTCTGTCACGAAGGCGATGCCGACCACCTTCCCCCCGAGCTTCTCGACCAGGGCAGCCGCCGCCTTGGATGTCCCTCCCGTCGCCAGCAGGTCGTCCACGACGAGGACCCTGTCGCCCTTGGCTATGGAGTTGGCGTGCAACTCCAGCCCCTGGCGGCCGTACTCCAGCTCATAGTTCACGCTCACCTTCTTCGCAGGGAGCTTCCCCACCTTCCTCGCAGGCACGAACCCTATTCCGAGGCGGTCAGCCAGGGGGGCTCCGACTATGAACCCCCTGGCCTCGACGCCGACTATCTTGTCGAGCCTCGCCTTGCTCCACTTCTTTTCCAGGGCGTCCGTGACCCTTCTGGTCAGCCTGCCGTCTTCCCAGAGCGTGGTGAGGTCCTTGAACGCCACCCCTTTCCTCGGGTAGTCTGGGATGTTCCTGATCGACTTCTTGATGTCCGTCTCCAGTTTGGCCATCAGGCGCTCAGTCTCGCATGCTCGAGCGCCGACCCGCACTCGCAGTCGCGCTCCTCGGGCACCCGTTTCACAATCTCACCGATCAGCCGGGTCAGGTTCTCCAGGTTCCTGTTGAAGACCTCGATCACCTCTTCATGGGATACGGGCTTCACACTGGGGTCCCCCTCGAGGCCCGCGTCGTAGTCGGTCACCAGGGAGATGTTGAGGTAGCACATCTCCTGCTCGCGCGCGAGCACGGCCTCGGGGTACTGGGTCATGTTGATCACGTCCCACCCCTGGCGCGAGAAGAACCTGCTCTCGGCCTTGGTCGAGAACCTGGGTCCCTGTATCACCACCACGGTCCCGGAGGGGTGGTACTCCAGGCCCAGCGCGTCGGCGGCCTCGGCCGCAGCCTTCCTCATCTGCGGGCAGTAGGGGGACGCGGTGCTGATGTGGGTGGTCTCGGGCCCATCGTAGAACGTGTCCTTCCTCCCGGAGGTGAAGTTGACGAACTGGTCGCAGAAGACGAGCTCCCCGGGGGCCACTTCGCCCTTCAGGCTGCCGACGGCGTTGGGGCCTAACACCCTTCTCACCCCGAGCTTCTTGAACGCGAGTACGTTGGCCCTGTAGGGGACCGCGTGCGGAGGATACTCATGGTGGACTCCGTGCCTGGGTATGAACGCCACGCTCCGCCCTTCGATGTCTGCCAGCGTCACCCTCCCGCTGGGTCTCCCTAGCCGGGTGGTCACGGCCGCGCTCCCCTTGCCCTTCGCAAGCTTATAGAATCCGGACCCGCCAAAGACGCCGAACTCCGCCCTCGGCTTCACAATCCGCCCCCTTCGGTTTCCGATTTAATCTTTGGCTCGCGGGGACCTCCGTCGGCCAGAAGACTTGAAATACCTTGGTCTGACGATTCGGCGAATGCCCAGGTCGTACGATGAACTCCTCTCCAGGGCCAGGTCGGGCCTGGACAAGGACGCGAAGCAGTCCGGCGCGCTGAGGCTCGAACTCCCCGAGCCGGACGTGATCTGGGTGGGCAACAAGACCATCTTCCGCAACTACGCCGAGTTCCCAAAACTCCTGAGGCGGGAGTCCAGCCGCGTGCTGATGTACCTAGCCAAGGAGCTGGCTACGGCAGCGTCCCTCGACGGAGACCGCGCCATCTTCATAGGGCGGAAGGACCGCGACTCGTTCTCCCAGCTCCTGCAGCGATACCTCAAGGACGGTGTGATCTGCCCTGTCTGCGGGAGCCCTGACACGCACTTGGACAAGGAGAAGCGCATGTGGTTCATGGTCTGCGAAGCCTGCGGGGCCAGGTCCGTCGCCAAGGTAGCGTAGAGCTTGGCCGAGAAGGGCTTCTCCGTCAGGACCACGGAGTACAGGGGTTCCATACTGGTCAACATATGCGACGAGGAGCTCGTGGGACAGACTGTGGCCGAGGGGAATCTGAAAGTGCACCTCTCCCGGGACTTCTACTCCGGCGAGGTGGTAGGCAGCGGCGAAGCCCTCAAGCTGATACGGACCTGCTCCATCGTCAACCTCGCAGGCTCCCGGTCCGTCTCCCTGGCCGTGGACAACAAGGTGGGGGCGCCGGAGGCGATACGCGAGATCCAGGCCGTGCCCTTCCTGATGATCTACAAGTTCTCGGGCTAGCCGAGGCTTCCGAGCTTCTTCAGCTGCTCCTTCTGCTGTTCGGTCAGTTTCCTGGGGATTTCGACGCGGACGATCACGTACTGGTTCCCGTGGCCGCCCCGCCATCCGCCGAACTTCGGGAGCCCCTTCTCCTTGACCATGAACCTCTCGCCGGGCTGGGTCCCGTGGGGGATCGCCAACTTGACGTCCCCATGCAGCGTCGGGACGGTGAGGTCAGTCCCCAGCATGGCCTCCACGACGCCGATTTTTGCCTCCAGAAACACGTTGCTGGGGTCCTCCTCCCCCCTCCTGAAGACCCTGTGCGGCGCGATGTTCACCACGACATAGAGGTCCCCGGGCGGGATCCCTCTCTCGCCCGCGTTCCCCTCCCCCCTGAGCCGCAGTGTGTATCCGTCTTCGATCCCGCCAGGGATCATGACCTGTATCTTCCTGGTCTTCGCCGTCGTTCCGCGCCCCCGGCAGTCCTTGCATGGGCTGTCCACCGTGTATCCCCTCCCTCCGCACTTGCCGCAGGCGGTGACCCTGACCAGGCGGGCGAAGCCTGCGGACTGGACCTTCTGGACCTGGCCCGTCCCGCCGCAGGTGGCGCACTGGCGGGGCGACGTCCCTGGCCTCGCGCCGCTCCCGTGGCAGGTGGCGCACACTTCGTGCCTCGGGACCTCGATCTCCCTCTCGGTGTCTTTGACTATGTCTTCCAGGTGGAGCTCCTGATGATAGGTCAGGTCCTCGCCGCGGCTGGGCCGCCCCCCTCCCCCTCCGAAGAACTGAGCGAATATGTCGTCGAAGCCCCCGAACCCTCCTCCGCGGAAGAACTCGCCGAAGTTGGCCCCCCTGAAGATGTCTTCCTGGCTGTACCTCTGGTACACCCCCTCCCGCCCGAATGAGTCGTACTGCCTGCGCTTCTCGTCGTCCGAGAGCACCGCGTAGGCCTCTGATATCTCCTTGAAGCGCGCCTCGGCTTCGGGGGCCTTGTTCCTGTCCGGGTGGAACTGGAGGGCCAGCTTCCTATAGGCGTCCTTGACTTGGTCCTTGGTGGCGCCCCTCTGGACGCCGAGAACCTCGTAGTAATCCTTCGCGGCCACGGGAGGCTATCTCCTACTTTCCTTCATCCACGACCTTGTAGTTGGCGTCCCCCACCTTCTGGTCGCCGCCCTGGTCTCCGGGGGGGCGTCCCTGCTGCTGCCCCTGCGCCTGCTGCTGTTGGTAGACCGAAGCCCCTACGTCCTGGAGGACTTTCTTCAGCGCCTCGCTCTTCTCCCTGATCACGCCCGTGTCCTGACCCTCGACCGCCTTCCTCAGCTCCTGGGTGGCGGCGTCGATCCTGTCGGCGCTCGCTTTGTCGACCTTGCCCTCCAGGTCCCTCTTCGTCCTCTCTGCCGTGTACAGGACCGAGTCTGCCTCGTTCCTGACCTCGGCCTCCTCCCTCTTCTTCCTGTCCTGGTCGGCGAACGACTCTGCCTCCTTGACGAGCCTGTCCTTCTCTTCCTTCGACAGCTTGGTGGACGCTGTTATGGTGATCTTGCTCTCCTTCCCTGTCCCGATGTCCTTCGCCCCCACGGTGAGGATGCCGTTGGCGTCGATGTCGAACGTGACTTCGATCTGCGGGACTCCCCTGGGCGCCGGAGGCAGTCCGGTGAGGTTGAACATTCCCAGCGAGACGTTGTCAGCGGCCATGCTCCTCTCCCCCTGGACCACGTGGATGGTCACGGCGGTCTGGAAGTCCGCGGCCGTGGTGAACGTCTTGCTCCTCTTGGTCGGTATGGTGGCGTTCTTCTCGATCAGATGCTCGGTGATCCCTCCGAGTGTCTCGACGCCCAGTGAGAGTGGCGTCACATCCAGCAGAAGTATGTCCTTGATCTCTCCGGCCAGGACGGCGCCCTGTATCGCCGCCCCTATGGCGACGGCTTCCATGGGGTCGACACCCCTCTCTGCCTGCTTCCCGGCCACGTCCTCGACGAACTTCCGGACCAGAGGCATCCTGGTCATCCCGCCTATCAGAATGACCTTGTCCACCTGGTCGGGCGTGAGCTTGGCGTCGTTGACCACCCTGCGTATGGTCTGCTCGGTCTTCGAGACTACGGGCCTGGCGACCTCCTCCAGCTTGGTCCGGGTCAGGGTATAGTGTAGGTTCTTCGGGCCTGAGGCGTCGCTGGCTATGAACGGAAGGTCCACGTCAGTAGACATCAGGTTCGAGAGCTGGATCTTGGCCTGCTCGGCCCCCTCCTTGAGCCTGGCCATGGCGGTCTTGTCCGAGGTCAGGTCTATCCCTGTCTTCGAGCGGAAGTCGTCGAGGAGGACCTGGATGATGGCCTTGTCGACGTCTGTCCCTCCGGTCTGGGTGTCGCCAGACGTGGCGAGGACCTGGAACACGCCCTTGCCGAACTCCATTATGGTCGCATCGTGGGTCCCGCCTCCGAAGCTGAACACAAGGATCTTCATTTCCTTCTCCGACTTGTCCAGCCCGTAGGCAAGCGACGCGGCGGTGGGCTCGTTGATTATCCTCACGACCTCGAGGCCGGCTATCTCGCCCGCGTCCTTGGTCGCCTGCCGCTGGTTGTCGTTGAAGTGGGCTGGCACCGTGATCACAGCCTTCTTCACAGGGTAGCCCAGGAAGGCGTCTGCATCGTGCTTGATCTTCTGGAGTATGTATGAGCTCAGCTGTTCGGGGGAGTATTCCTTTCCTGAGAGGCTGACCCGGTAGTCGGTCCCCATCTTCCTCTTGATCTCGAAGACGGTCCCGTCCGGGTTGGTCACCACCTGCCGCCTCGCCGGCTCTCCCACGAGGAGCTGCCCATCCTTGGTGTAGGCGACCACCGAAGGGAACATCTTGCCGGCAGGGGTGGCGCCCTCGGCGCTCGGGATCACGACAGGCCTCCCTGCTTCCACCACGGCTGCCGCTGAGTTGGTGGTGCCCAGGTCTATCCCTATGATCTTCTCTCTGGCGCTACTCATTCGACTCTGCCTCCCGGGCCGTTTTGCGCGTCAATTCAACTTTTACCATGCTCGGCCTGAGGATTTGCCCCCTGAAGGTATACCCGGTCCTCAGTTCTTCGACCACCAGGTCCGGTCCGTCCCCGTCGCCCTGGGTCTTCTCCACCGCTTCGTGGACCGCAGGGTCGAAGGGCTTCCCCAGCGCGTCGATGGCCTCGACCCCCACGGACTGGAGGGCCGCGCGGAGGTTTCCCCTGACCATCCTTATCCCTTCCAGAAGCTCGCCGTTGGCGGGCCCTTCCGCATGTTTTAGGGCCAGGTCCAGCTCGTCAGAAACCACGAGGAGCTTGGAGACCAGGCCCTTGGCCACCGACTCCCCCGCCTCTCTCTGCTCCTTCTCAGCCCTCTTCCTGTAGTTCTCGAGGTCTGCCTGTGAATACCTCAGACGGGTGAGGAGGTCCTCGTTCCGCTTCTTCTCCTCTGAGAGGTCCCTCTTCAGCGCCTCCAACTGGTCCTCTCCGCCCTCCCCAGTCTCCTCGGACTCTAACAACTCCAACTCAGCTTTTCCTGCGAGAGTTTGGCGCGTTCGGTTTCATACGTATAAATTTTCAATGTTTCAAGGAGGGGGGTTGGCTGACGCGGACGAAAGTGGCAAGATAAGGGAGAGGCTGCTGCGGTTCGAGCGGGAGAGCCGGTACCTCAGGAGAGACTCCGACGACAGGAAGGTGCTGGAGGAGGTCTTCGACCGGGCCACCATGCTGGCCGTGGAGGAGCTGATAGCCAGGAAGGACCTCGCCGAGCTCCGAGGCGTGATAAGGGCAGGCAAGGAGGCCAGGGTGTATCTGGGCGAAGACAGGGCTGGCGGGCCGGTCGCCGTCAAGATCTATCTCACCTCTGCGTCGGACTTCAGGAAGCGCGCCGGCTACATAGCGGGGGACAGGCGCTTCGGCAAACTCCCAGCAGGGTCGAGGGAGACAGTCTATCTCTGGACCAGGAAGGAGTTCAAGAACCTGCAGCTCGCCCTGGGTGCAGGGGTCCGTGTCCCCGCCCCCCTGACGTTCCTGAAGAACATACTGGTGATGGAGTACATCGGGACCCCTCCAGACCCGGCCCCCACCTTCGCAGAGTCGGAGGTCGGCCAGGACGAATACGAGTGGACCTTCAAGACCATCGGCGCCCTGTGGAAGCGGGCCAAGCTGGTCCACGCCGACTTCTCCGAGTTCAACGTATTCAACACCGAGCGGGGGCCCATCCTGTTCGACATGGGGTCGGCGGTCCTCTCGTCGCACCCCCAGGCACTGGAGTTCCTGCGCAGGGACGTCTCCAACATGGTCAGGTTCTTTAGGAAGAGGGGGGTAACGGGGAAGGAAGCGGACGAGTGGGTCAGGGAGATTTTGAGATGAGCTTTGAGCATATCGTGAGGATACCTGTAGACAGGGTAGGCGCGGTCATAGGCAAGGAGGGGGCGACCAAGAGGTACCTCGAAGGCGAAATGAAGGTCACCCTCCAGGTGGACAGCAGGGAGGGGCTGGTGGTCCTGAGGTCGGAGTCGGCCCTGGGGACCGACCCGTTCTCGGCTACCAGGGTCATCGAAGCCATCGGGCGCGGGTTCTCCCCCCGGAAGGCGCGCAGGCTTTTGGACGAGGGCACAGCCCTGGAGGTGATAGACCTCCGAGCCTACGCGGGGAGGAGCGCCAACTCGCTGGAGAGGATAAGGGGGAGGGTGATAGGCCTCAAGGGCAAGTCGCGGCGGGTGATCGAGGAGCTGACCTCCTGCAGCCTGTCGGTGTATGGACGGACTGTCGCCATAATAGGCGAAGGCGCCGAGGTCCAGCTGGCGGCCGACGCCGTAAGGTCGCTGGCCTCGGGGAGCCAGCATAAGACCGTGTACAACACCCTCCAGAAGGCGAGGACGAGGAGGAAGATGGAGAGGATGTTCCTCTGGGAAGGGACTTCTCCCGAAACCCTGGAAGAAAAACTCCGGAAGCTCGAGCACTAGCATATATCCGGTTCAGGTCGATACCTGCGGGCGGGCTCTTAGGAGAAGAGTAGGAGTAATCAGATTGGATGTCTTCAAATGCGGTTCGGCGACCCGGTCGGCTGGCCATCGGAGATTAGGAGAGGATGACCGCTGAGCAGCAAGGCCACCTTCGCGGAGATCTCCCCGTCCGAGTTCTTCTATCGTAACCGCGACCTGGCCGGGTTCACCAACCCCGCGCGCGCCCTGTACATGGCCATCCGGGAGCTGGTCGAGAACTCGCTGGACTCCACGGAGATGATAGGGATGCCGCCGAACATCTACGTCAGGATAACGCCCGAGGACCACAACCAGGCGCTCCCGGACCCCAAGCCCTACCGACTCACTGTCATAGACAACGGCTCGGGCGTGGCGCCCCAGCACGTCCCGAGCGCCTTCGGGAAGGTCTTCTACGGGTCGAAGTACGTCCTGAGGCAGTCCCGGGGGATGTTCGGCCTCGGGGGGACCATGGCCATCCTGTACGGCCAGATAACCACCAACAAGCCGGTGACGATCACCACCTCTCCAGACGGGAAGCGGAAGTACGGCTTCCAGATGATGATCGACATAGGGGAGAACAGGCCCACCGTGCTCAAGCGCTTCAACAGCGAGGCCGACGGCTCGACGGGGACCAGGGTCGACATCGTCCTCGAGGGCGACTATCTCAGGGCTTCTCAGAAGATAGCCGACTACTTCAAGCAGACAGCCCTGGTGGCCAGCTATGCCAACCTGACCTTCGTCGACCCCACAGGGCAGATCACCTACTACGAAAGGGCCACCACCACGTTGCCTTCCCCTCCCAAGGAGACGCTCCCACACCCCTACGGCGTGGACGTGGAGGCGTTCAAGCGGATAGTGAAGCTGTCCGAGGAGCGCGACATGAAGTCGTTCATGGTCACCCACTTCCACAGGGTGGGGGACAGGATAGCCACCAAGTTCCTGGAGTTCGCGGGGGTCAGCTCAAAGCTCCCGCCGAAGAGGCTCAGCACCAACCAGATAGTGGCGGTGGTGGACGCCCTCCAGCGGTTCCCCGACTTCCTACAGCCCGACGCGGCCGTGCTCTCGCCCATCGGCGAAGAGATTCTCATGGCCGGCATCGCCAAGGAGCTTCAGCCCGAGTTCTCTACCGTTGTGATGAGGCCTCCATCGTCATACTCGGGCTTCCCGTTCCTGGTCGAGGTCGGCGTGGCTTACGGAGGGAAGGTGCTGCAGCCCGGAGTCAAGCTCTTCAGATTCGCCAACAGGATCCCGCTCCTCTACGACGAGAGCTCAGACGTCAGCTTCGAAGTCATCAACGAGGAGGTGGACTGGCGCAGGTACCACGTGCCGTCAGACGCCCCGGTCGGCGTGATAACGCACATAGCGAGCACCAGGATCCCATACAAGACTGTCGGGAAGGAGTACATCGCCGACAGGCCCGAAATCCAGAGGGAGATCAGGAACGCCGTGAGGGAGGCGCTCCGCAGGCTCGGCATCTTCCTGTCCCGCAAGGGGAGCATGGAGGCGGTCCAGAAGAAGAAGAACATCTACGGGAAGTACCTGCCGCTCATCGCCCAGTTCTCCACCGAGCTGGCGGGGAAGAAGTCGCTCCCGCACTACAAGAAGCTCATAGGCGAGGTAGCGGAAGAAGACGAGGCTAATGAAGCCGGTCGGCCGGAGGGGGCGCCGACAGGCGAAACGGAGGGAGAAGATGGCAACCAAGAAGAAGACAGGCAAGAAGCAATCGACAGGTTCAGCTGAGACGAGGCAGAACGCCGTCCAGGGGCTCCTCCGCGAGCTCGGAGGGAGCGTCTACACAGACCTGGACGAGGGGCGCTTTCCAAGCCTCACCCTGGCGAGCCGGTCGGTCCGGAACATAGTCTACGACAAGAAGCTGCAGCAGTTCATCCTCGGCGCGACCACCGTGAAGAAGTCGTCGGGAAACATCAAGCACATCCGGCCGTTCACCCAGCTGGTCTGGCTGGCCTACTTCGCGAAGAAGCTGGTGGACGAGAAGCGGACATCGACACTCAGAGACGTGTTCTACTCGGCCCAGGCTTTCAATGTGGAGTTCCAGGACCAGGCCGAGTCGGACGAGCTGATCACGGACCTGGAGGTCCTGATGCAGATGGCCCGGGAGGGGATGAACATCTACCCGGAGGAGCGGAGCGCGATTTTCGGGAACATGACGATAGAGTACACCGTCCCCGGCTACGAGGGGAAGACGGCGGACCTCTCGGCGAACCCGGACGGGGTGATGATAGGGCCCGCGCTGACGACGGCGGAGTTCAGGGACACCGACGCAGAGATAGTCCTGGCCATAGAGAAGGGCGGCCTCTTCACCAGGTTCATCGAAGAAAGGGTGCACCAAAAGTACAAGGCGATACTGATCAACACCGCCGGCCAGCCTCCCAGGTCCACGCGGTTCCTCATCAGGAGGCTCAACCAGGAGCTCGGGATCCCGGTGGGAATCCTCTGCGACGCCGACCCCTGGGGGGCGCACATAGCCATGGTCATCAAGAGCGGCAGTGCCAACGCGGCCCACCTGAGAGAGCTGACCACGCCCAACTCCAAGTGGCTCGGAGTATACGCCAGCGACATCCAGAAGTACAAGCTCCCGTCAGACAAGCTCACCGAGGTCGACATCAAGCGCCTCTACGAGCTGAAGGCGGACCCCAGGTACACGGACAAGATG
>JBJKSN010000122.1:0-2650 GCA_046703945.1 Nitrososphaerales archaeon
CCCATGCAGTCCGTGCTTGGACGCCGAGCCCCGTGCAAGGACCTCCGCTAAGCAACCAACGAAAGCCGTAAAATCGCAACCTGCCAGCCCAGACGCACGCAAGAGCCCATCAACCGCAGGCCCTCCAGCGCGAGGAAGGCCCGGAGGCACACCAGGACTCTCGGGTTCCTCTTCTACCAGTCGATGTACGCCCCCACGTACCTCTTCAGGGCGCTCTACAGGCAGCTGGTCATACTCGGAGGGATGTTCGGCCTCGGAGCCGCCGTTTTCGCCTACTACAACGGCCTCCCGCCCCTGGGGGCGCTCCTCGCGTCCGTCTCCACCATCACGACCATAGGGATCTATGTACCTAACAACGGCAACTTCTACACCATCAATCAGACAGAGGAGGTACTCCTGATTGTGATGATCGTCGTCTCGGTCGGAGCGGCCGCCTCGCTGCTGCAGGCGACGGTGAACGTCGTGGTTAATGGGGACCTCGCGAGAGGGGAGGCGGAGAAGAGCCTCATCAAGAGAATGAAGAAACACGTCATCATATTCGGGTATGCCCACGTCGGAAGGTATGTGGCCGACAAGCTTGATGAGATCGGGGTAGACTATGTGGTGATAACCCACGACCCAGCCATCCGCGACGCCCTCGCCAAGAAGAAGGGGAAGGTGGTGCTGCAGCAGGAAAACAGGCCCATAGAAGCCCTCAAGGACGCCGGAATCGAAGAGGCATCCACACTAATCGCGACGCATGAAAAGGACCCGGAGAACATACTCACAATGCTCAGCGCGCGGAGGCTGCGGCCCGACATGAGGATAATCTCAGTCGTCCACGACGAGCAATTGACCGAGACGGCCAAGAACGCGGGGGCCGACGTGGTGGTCCCATCGTCCATCTCCGTGGGGCACCTGCTCGCGCTCTCGGCTGTCACCAGGGACCTTGTCGGGATAGTCTTCTCTGAGAAGGTCGGGACCAAGGAGATAGCCCAGTTCTCGGTGTTCAAGACGTCAAAGCTGATCGGAAAGAAGCTCCCCGAGCTGACCAGGCTCGCCCACGTGATAGGCCTGGTGAGGGGAGGGGAGCTCATCCAGAACGTGTTCGACCCGAGCCTCACCATCGGCGAGGGAGACACGCTCCTCCTCTTCGGAGACCCTGCCGGGCTCCATGAACTGGAAGCGGAAGCCGAAGCCCTGTAGCTGCGGCTGCGGGCGGACCTCAGCGGACGTAGAGTGCGGCGAACTTCGTGAAGGCGTCTTCGTAGCGCATCGGCCGCGGAGGGGACTTGAACCCGTAGGCGCATATTTCCCCGACAGTCCCCAGCTTCCCGACCTTCATGCATCTGTACGTCGCCCTGATGACGTCGAAGAGGACGTTGCCGGCGTTTGCCCCGTCGGAGGAGCGGAGATAGACGTCGACGGTCACCCCGCTGTCCATGAACGTGCTCCCGCCGAACCAGAAGTAGCTGGTCCTGTCGTTCCCCATGTAGTCCACGTAGTCTGTGGTGCCGGCGATGGTGTCGAACTTGTATGGGACCTCCTCGGCCACGGAGGAAGTCTTCACTCCTCTCTTGGCCATCTTGATCCCCTCGTCTATGGTGTTCATGGTCTCGGAGCCCCCCCCCACGTCGAGCTGGTAGCTCTTCGCGACCTTGATCCCGCGCTTCACCATGAGGCCCAGGAGCCCTTTGTGGAATATCGTGCCGCCGAACTGGCTCATGAGGTCGTCGCCCACTAGCGGGAGCTTGGCCCGCTGGAAGTCGGCGACCAGCTTGTTGTTCTTCAGGGCGAGGGCCGGGGTGCAGTTGATGAAGCCGCAGCCTGCGCGCAGGGCGGCCCTCGCGTACTCCTCGGTAGAGGGGCCGCAACCGGAAGAGATCATGTTGACCAGGAGGTCGGCGCCCGACTCTTCGAGCCTCTTGGACACATCATCCGAGCTGGCTCGCTCCAGCCTCACTCCGCTGAGGTGGGGTGCGACGTCCCCCCTCGAGATGCCGCTTCCGACCGTGACCTTGCCTCGAGGGAGTGAGACGTACTTCTTGGCGACGTTGGGGGGTGCGAACACGGCCTTCGAGAGCTCCAGCCCGACCTTCCTGGAGTCGATGTCGAAGGCGGCGACCACCTGTATGTCACTGGGCCTGAACCCGGCCACGTTAGGATGCCACAGCCCCTTCCTCTCGCTTCCTGAGTAGAACCTGAGTCCCTGGACGAGCACAGAGGCGGAATTCCCCACCCCCGCCAGCGCCACCTTGATGGGCAAACTATCTCACTTGAACTTCGCGAAGGTCGCGACGGCCCCAACGACCGAAAGGACGATGCCCAGGGAGTAGTTGATGGTGACTATCTCGGCTGCCTGGCCGGCTACCCCCGCGTTGGCGTAGGTGTAGTAGATCATGAGTACCCCGAACGCCAGCACGATAAGGCCCATGAGCCTGACCAGGGCGTCCACCCTGGACTGCTGTGCTTCGAACGTCATTGGTCTTTTTAGGCAGCGGGGAAGGGTATTTTAGCGATTCTCAATTCCTGAAGCAGGTCAGTAGCTCTTCATGGTCTCCAGCTTCTCTGGTAGGTAGGTGTCCACGATGTAGCTGAGGCCGTATCTGGCGAAAGCTTCCTGCTCGCTCTTCCGCTTGTATTTAAGGAAGGTCTCGAGCTCGTTGTGCCA
>JBJKSN010000123.1:0-3528 GCA_046703945.1 Nitrososphaerales archaeon
CGTGTACATTGAGGGATTCGTCAATACCGGTCGTTCCACGCCCGGAGACCTCCGTCCCCAATGAATTTTCCCGCCGAATTTCATGCCACGGCCAACTATTTTACGCTTTCCCAGATTCCCTTCGGGACTCGAACACTAGTCGACCACCGCGTGGGGAACCAGGTCAGGGTTCGCCCCGGCCGCGAGGGCGCCTATCAGCCCGGCGTCGTCCCCCAAGGGCGTAACCACCACCTTCGGCGGCCGGCCGGGCAAGAAGTCTCCCAAGTACCTGAGTATCGGCTCGAGCACCATTGGCCGGTTCTCGAGCGCGAGGGCGCCCCCCAGAGTGACGAGCGATGGGTCGAACAGGGCAGCAAGATTCGATATCCCGATCGCGTTGAGCCTGCCCACCCGGTCGACGACCAATCTTGCCAGCCCGTCGCCGGACTCTGCAGCCCGGAAGACCGACTTCGCGCTGAAGTCCTCTTGCATCGCCCGGCCGGGAACTCCCGAGACCACTGGCCTCTTCTCAGGCGAGAGCGTTTCCGCCAACAGGCGGGCGAAGTTGGGGAGATTCGTGCCCGAGCAATAGGCCTCCCAATGCCCTCTCCGTCCGCAGCCGCAGGTCAGCCGTTCTTCGCCGTCGACAACCTGATGTCCCGCCGCAACCGCGTTGCCATCGCTTCCAACGAGCAACCGCCCGTCCACCACGGCCCCTCCTCCCACCCCGGTTGAGAGGGTGACATAGACGTGGTCTCCTTGTCCTCTCCCCGCACCACGGAGGTGCTCCCCAAGGACTCCGGCTTGAGCGTCGTTCAGAAGGATGACGGTTCTGTCCAGGGTGTCCGACAGTCTCTTCCTCAGCGGCAAGTGCTTCAGCTGCAGGTTGACGGGGCTGGTCTCTCCGCGTCCTATGTCAAGGGGCCCCGCGGCGCAGACTCCGACAGAGCGAATCCGCCCCACCCCGAACTTACCCCTCAGGAGCGAACGCACCAGAGCGATCAGCTCATCCATGAAACGTTCAGGGTCCTCGGTGTGTGGGACGGGTCTCGACACCTTCCGGAGCAGACGTCCGCTTCCGTCGCCAACGCAGGCGCGCATCTTGGTCGCGCCGAGGTCAACGCCTACGGCGAGGTCCCTTACCATGCCTGGTTGTCTCAGACCCAAGGTCGCCATTTATCTCTTCGGAGACAGAGTCAGGCGAGTTCCTGCCAATCCGGCGGGTCGACACGAAACCGACCTTTCTGTCGTCCTGCTCAGCTCTCCCACTGCACGGCGCTACCCACATTGAATGTCCAACCACCAGGCGCAGTGGTCGTCCTTTCTCTCAACCATGTTGCTTGGTAATTCTGCTGCTCACCTGGACGGAGAAATCGAGGAGAGCCACGCCTCCCCTCCATCGTCGTGGAAAGCAGTCGAGAATCTCGCCTCTCTGATGTAGTTCACGTTCCACCCGGAACTAAACGTCTCCTGTATCTCGCCCCTGGTGACCCTCCTCGGCCCTCCCCAGTCACCGGGTTCTCTTTCGCTGAAGCAGAGCATGAAGTAGGTTCCCGACTCGTTCAGAACAGCCCTCAACGACCTGGCGAAATCGATCCGTTCCCTATCGGAGAAGACGTGAAAGAGTCCGGAGTCTGTGATGGTATCGAACCTTCGCCCCAGGCTCTCGAGGTGCAATGCGTCCCCGAGTACGAAGTCAGCCTGGACGCTCCTATCGGTAGCCTTCTTTCTTGCCTTCTCTATGGCGCGTGGGGCAGAGTCCAGTCCCCAGGCTTTCAGCCCAAGGCTCGCGAAATGGATCGCGTTCTCACCCGTACCACAGCCCACATCCAGCACCTCTCCCCGAATCTCACCGAGTTGGGCAATCCTCACGAACTCGCCTTGGGGTCTGCCGATGTCCCATGGCGGCGTCCCTCGGTACGCCTCGTCGAAGGATGAGGTAGCCACGCGGTCCAGATGAAAAGGCTCCGCCATAACCTTGCCGATGAGCATCACCCTAAGACGACGAGCCGAATGCCTTGCCGGCTTTGGGATTTCTCCTTGTTGTTCAATGTCCTCGGGACTCGCTCGCCACAGGCGAAGCTCTCTGGAGGACGAATGCCTCTCCACTCGGAAGTATAGGCAGTGCTGCGCAGAGTCAAGCCAGCCGGTCGACCGCAGCGAAGGATTCGCTCAGCCGGATCGCCTCCGTCAGTGCCCTCTCCACGTTTCGGGCCTCGAATGCCCTCAGAGCTTCCTTCGCCTCACCGTCCCTTCCGGCGCGTATCAAGCGGGCGGCACGTCTCTCGACTCCGCGCGCTCTCCGCATCGCGTCCCTCTCGATGACGTCGAACGCCCTCCTGACCTTGGGCTGCCTCTCCTCGAACGCACTTCCGAACTCGTCGCGCTTGACCTTGTTCAGGAGTTCTCTGAATGCCCACCAGTAGGAGTCGGGTGAGAAGGCGTCGCTTGGGGAGTCCGTCGCGCTCCTCACGAAACGGCCCGCTCTCCCCGCCCGCGAGACGACCGTGGGTGGACCTCCGCCGTCGACGAAGAATGGAAGGTAGCACCCCGTGCACGGGGTTAGTGGCGACCAGAGCATCATGGGGAGGCGGTCCTTCGAGTCTGGAAGAAGGACGATTGCAGACGCGGCTGTGTTTCCCCATGTGAACCCGGCCGGAGAGCTGTGCATGCAGAGAGTCAGGAAGTCCGGGAGAGCGGCATTGAAGCAAGGCCCTCCTATGAACGAGTCTTCATAGTGGTCTCGCATGACCCGGGCGACGTAGCTCGGAGAGACCCTGGATCTGCGTTCGAGGAGCTGCATGGCCCGCCTGTACCTCAGGTGCGAGAACTGCAGAGGCCTGCCGAAGTCTATGTAGCTCTGCGCGAAGTCGAATTCTCGCGCCTCGTCCTTCCCTTCCTGCCACCACCCCCTTCTAACTGCGGACTTGACAAGCGATGTACTCGAAAGATCGTAATCACTCCGGATGGTCGGTTCGTTCGATATGGCGGCGATACCCGAAACCCTCTTCGCGGCCCATTCGCGCCCAGCCGTCTCAAGGACGTACGCCTCTCTCCCGTCAGCCACGATGTAGGAGTTGTCGTAGCTGCCGTCTTCGTGAGAGACCTTCGGGAGCCCCGAGCCGAACTGACCATACTCCTCAAGAAGATCGGTCATGACTCGGACTGCCTCCAGCGCACTCCTTCCTCTCTCCAGGCCGAGGCGGACCAGGTCCATCCCGAGGAGCCCCAATGGGACGCGCCCGGACGAGAATGACCCTGCCGCTTCCTTTGCATCCTTTGTGTAGACCGCCACGTTCCCGGCCGCGACACTATGCTCGTTCAGCCGCACCTCCTAGCCGTAGCACCAGTAGGGGCCCGAGCCCAGCGTTGCGTAGGTCACCTTGGCCTGAGGTATCTCGACGTACTCGAGCTTGAGGGTCCGACCTTCCTCCTCTCTCTCGACCCTCGGATGGTAGACGAGCGGCTGGCAGTCGTCGACCGGACGGTCGCTGTTCTTGGCCAGGATGGTGGTCCCGGTTGTCGTCAGCCGCCTCCCCAGAACTAGGG
>JBJKSN010000124.1:0-5948 GCA_046703945.1 Nitrososphaerales archaeon
GAACAACCACAGAGACCCCTAGTTAATTGGTTTAGCAATCAACGAATAAACGTCGAAGGGCACGTCGGCGTTCAACGATGTAAGCTACCAGAGACGCCGGGGGCTCGGCTGGCTAAATTTGGTTTACCAAAAGGGGATGCTGTTTTGACAGCCTATCCCTTAGGGCCCCTCCACGAGGGATTTTCTGACGAACCATGTCATCCCAAGGGCTACGTCGCTCATCGATGCGTCCCAGCGGACCTATCCGCGGGACCTCCCCTGCCCTCTTCCACCAAAGGAGCTTCCGGAAGGGGGGGACCATCAGGCCGGTCTTCACCATTTCCCAGGTGCCGCACAAGAAGCAAAGGTACGAGACCGTCGGGGACTGGATCCCGGGCAAACCCGCCCAGATCAGAGTGAGCAAGATGAAGGATCAGAGGTACATGTTTCTGGTGGCTTTGCACGAGATGATCGAGTATGAACTGTGCAGGATGCACGGCATCACAGACAAAGAAGTGGTGGCCTTCGACGTCAACTTCGAGGCCGAACGCAGGATGAACCTCCATCCCATCGATGCCGAGCCAGGAGACCATCCGAAGGCCCCTTACAGGAGCGAACACGCGTTTGCTACGACCATCGAGATGATGGTGGCCCAGAAGCTCGGGGTAAGGTGGTCAGACTACGAAAAGACAGTCCTCTCACTGGGGCCGAAGCCCAAGAAGGTGTTGGTCCGCCCCCGTGTCAGGAGCCGGAGATAGTCCAGCCTAGAGGCAGACTCGCCGGGGCGCCGGGTCGGTTCAGGTTCCTGCGATTTGGACGAGGTCGAACATCTGCCGCCCCTTGGACCCAGGCAGACCTGATATGCCGCCGATGAGGCTCTCGGCTGCTACCCCTTTCCTCTCCAGGACCTTGGCAATCATCATCGATGTGCTCCCGCCGACGCACACCAGCAGGAGCGGTCTGTCGTCCTTCTGCAGCAAGCCTTCGAACTCCTTCGACGGCTCGGACCCGTTGAGCACCGCTTGGACGTCCCTGGCGCTGGCCACCCTTATGCTGGCTTCATCTACGCCCAGGGCTGAGGCGATGACGTTCCTTCCTTCGCCCCTCGGAACAAACGTGTTATGGACCCACAGGATGCCTCCGTACTCCTCGATGCTGGACGCTGCTTCGTCCAGCCTGACCTGGTCTCGTCTGCCCCTCTTGGCCACCGCGCCGACCTCTGAGATATACTTGGAGGAGCCGTCGGCCACCATGACCACGAACTGGGTGCCTGCGCCGAAGTTCGCAAGTTGCATGGTCGCGTAGAGCGCCAGCGCGCCGCTTTCACCCACGTCGTACCCCTTCCTGTTCATGAACTCGAAGAACTTGCTCGCCTCCTCGAAGTCAGCTTCATGCTCTCCGGCGTAGGCCTCCGGCTCGTAGAACTTCAGGCCCAGGGCCTTATCCCTGGTCCTTATCCCGGCCACGTCCTGGCCAGAGATGGGGAAGATCACCCTGACCCCCTTCCTTCCATACTTGGAGCGGATGTACCTGCTGACTCCTGTGGCAGTCCCGCCAGTGCCGAACGCGCAGACGAAGTCAGAGTCTCCGAGAGAGACCCCCTTGCCTCGTAGCTGCATGTCCACCTCTGGTCCGGTCACCGCCCTGTGGGTCTCCACATTCAGGTCGTTTTCGTATTGCTCGGTGCAGAACCCGCCGTAGGCCTTGGCCAGCAGCTTGGCGAGCCCTATCGCGTCCTGCCTCGCGAGCAGGCTTTCGGCTTCTCCTCTGACGACATCGAACGCAGCCGGGTCCAGCCCGAGCTCGGAGAGCTGCTGCCTGACGCTTGACGCGACCCCCTTGGCGACCGCCAAGTTCGCGTCCCCTCCGAGGCCAGGGGCGGGGCATATGTCGATGTCCAGGTTCACGAGCCTGGCGCCGCTAGCGCGCAGCCCGTCAATCACACCCTGCTGCAGCCTCCTCGACACCAGGACTACGACGTCGAGGCCAAGCCTGCGGAGGGCGCCCAGAGCAAGTCCGAAGTTCCCTGACGTAGCCTCGAACACGGTCTGCTTCCTGGTAAGCTTCCCCGAGGCTATCGCATCGTGCAAGATGGCGACGGCTGGTCTTACCTTGACCGACCCTCCGTCGAGTTTCGAGTCCATCTTGGCAAACACCCTGATCCCCTTCGCGCCCAGCTTGACCCCGTACTCGGAGTCGGCGCAGCTCACGAAGTCGTCGGTCACCTCGACGAGGGGGGTGGGGTTGCCCACGGTCCCCTCCTTCATCTGAGGGACCCTGCTCACGACCTCGGAGTCGAATCTGCTGAGGAGGTCGGCATCGACAGCTGAGCTCTGCATTAGTCTGATAGCTCTCGGCCGCCGCTATAAATTACATGTGCCGCTCTGGCGTTGCCGGTCGACCCGGCGAGAGCCTGAGCTGCTACGGCTTTCCCGATCCGTTCCGGTCCCTATGGAACCTGTCGGGAGGCCCCAGATACAGGTTGGTGGGGTAGTCCTCCGGGAGCACATACCTGATATGCGGATATCCCCTCTTGTCGTGGTAGATGTCTGAGCCGACTTCACCTTGCCTGAACGCGACCTCGAACTTGTCCCAGTCCTGGTCATGAATTGCCTGGAATATGGGCAGGAGATACTCGCTGTCGAACGCCGCAAGGTCCTCGGTATACTTCGGCCGTGTCACCTTTGCTGTCCTGAAAGACGCCCTCACCTGGTTCAGGTGGTGGGCGGCAAGTTTCCAGTTGCCTCCCTTCGCGGCGTAGTAGGTCTGCGTGAACCTGTCCCCTGCCTCTTTCATGAGGGCGGCCATCCCGGGCTGGATCGCTCCGAGCTGGTCGATGGTGATCTCGCCGTGGGGAGTTTTCGCTTTGATCTCGCTCACAGAAGGCGCCTCTCCGGGCTCCCTAATCAATCCAGCTAGGTAAGACTAGGTAAGGGCCGCAGAGGAGGGAGCGGTTCCCTGGGGCCACCAGGAGGAGGAAAGCCAGGTTCTCCCGGGAAAGAGGCCTCGTGAGGAGACATCAAGCCTCAGACTCCTCCGGCGTCACTCGTCGTGTCAGAGGGGTCGCAGGCGAATAGACTCTCGGGGCGGCCACGCAGGCGTATGGGCCTCTCCCAAGCGGCCCGGCCTGGATCTCAGTCCATGCAGGAAGGGCATCTCCATGGGCGGTCCGGTCATTGGGTGAGCGCCCTGCCGTCATCACCACTGTTCCAATCTGCGCCGCACCTTTCTCACTCGGTCCCACGCCTGCGCTCGCACCGGGGTGCGACGAGCTCTCTGCCAGCGCTGTCAGAGTGCCGGAGAGCCGCCGCAACGGCTGGATGTCTTTGGTCAGTCTGTCCTGGTTCAACGTGAAGGGTGAGCGGGGTGCGCTACTTGTTGAGCGGGTTCAGAGTGCACCCGGTCACATGGCGGTGGGTGCGATGTACCCCAGGCGCGTGAAGGCCACCCTGCTTCCAGGCCTCGTGCCGCCATAGAGTTTGGATATCTTCCCGACTAGCTGGTGGGCTGCGCGCACAGCCTTGGGCAGGTCCGAGTCCTGCGAGATCTTGGCTTCGATGTCGAGCTGGCCCGACGAGAACTTCGCATCGATAAGGGCGGTCCCGTCGTCCGTCACCCACTTCATCACGAACCCGTCTTCCACTTCTGCCATACCGACCCACCTGGCGTTGTCGAACCACCTCCCTTTCAGTGCGGCTGCGATCTGCGCTGCGCTCGCCGGGTATGGGAGATACGTATGGAGTATGGGCACGCCCTTCGAGCCGGCGGGCGCAGGCCTGAGCGGGAGCGGGCCTCTCGCTCTTCCTGAGGTGGTGTATCCTTCTGGGGACCTCACGATCGCCCCGCTTTCCTCCAGCCTCTCCAGAGTCCTCGAGAGCGTCTCAGGGTGGGCCCTGGTGATACGCCGCAGTCCGTCAAAAGTGAAGGCGACGAGCCTCTCGTCATCTATCGCCCGCAGGACCTCGGCGTCTCTCGGATTCTCGACGACGTTGCCATCGACGAGACGACTCTCACGGGCAGACAAATAGACTTCCTGATGTTCCCTTCTCGCTTCTTTAAAAAACAAGCGCGGGTCGCGGCCGGATAGCCAGCCTGCCGCACCCAAGGGCAGAAATAACCGCGACGGCGAAACCCCGTTGTTGGTCCGGACGAAGGCCGTCGTACTGGCTATGGTGCTGCTGGGCGTCATCGGGTCCGCCCTGCTCGCCAACACCCTCTACTCGTTTTACTCTCTTCCCGGAACCGTCACCGGGCCGGTTCCGTCGAGCTTCACAGTCAACGGAAAGACGTTCAGCTTCAACTTCACTGCAACGACCCAGGCAGAACGGGAGTCTGGGCTCATGAACAGGAGGGTGACTGGAACCACCACCATGCTCTTCGCGTTCCCCGCCTACGGCAAGTGGGCGTTTTGGATGTATGACACCAACACCAGCCTCGACATCATGTGGGTGAACGCCACGGGCGACCTTGGCCAGGTCGTCTACTTCGTCGCCTCTGCTCCGCCCTGCTACAGCAGCGGAGCCTGCGCCGTCTACCGACCAACCTCCGGGGCGAACTACGTCATAGAGGCAACGGGAGGGTTCGCGGCAGCCAATGGGATCGCCACAGGGACGATCATCCAGTTCGGCTGAGCTGGATTCGTCAGTTTCTCGCAAATCGTCAAGCGAATTCGACCCACTTTTCTTTTGCCTCCTGCGGCTACCGGAGAGACGTGCAGCAGTCTCCCAGGCCCCCGATGACTCGCGCTCAGAAGCTGAGATGGTATGCGCAGCAGCTGATTTCCGAGGCGGAGACAGCGGAGAAGGCCCGAGACATGGAGAACGCGGTGGCGCAATATCTGCAGGCCGCTGAAATCCTGCTGCTGCTTGCCAAAGTGGAGGGGAACTACACCGCATGGAAAGACTACACCGACAGGGCATCGCTCTGTCAGCGGAGGGCGAAGGCGATCATCGCCCAGTCCCCCGCCGGCCAGCAGGGCTCGCCGGCCTCTCCGGTCGGTAGCCCTCCACGTTCTTAATAAGACGGGCCGCCTTTTCACCAGGGATGGCGAAGTGGCAGTGTTACCGATGCGAGTACATCTTTCAGGGAGATAGGACGCCAGACGAGTGCCCAAACTGCCACTACTCACTCACCTTCTGGATAGAAGCCACGGAGACGAAGCCTCCGACGGTGAGAAGCTTCGTGAAGACAGACCCACTCATGATCGACGCCAACGAGTCCGTCCTGAGCGCGGCGCAGAAGATGCGCGAGAGTGGGACAGGCAACGTGCTGGTCCTTGTGAACGGAGAGCCGAAGGGGATCATGACAGAGCGGGACATATTGAACCACGTGGCGGCAGACGACCTGGTGGCGTCCGTGGTGCCGGTAAGGAAGATAATGACTTCCCCCATGATATCGATCGAAGCAGACCGGCCTCTGTCCGAGGGGATCAGGTTGATGGCGAAGCATAGGATAAGGACCGTGTTCGTGACGGACCATGGCAAGCCCCTCGGCCTGCTCAACATGCGGTCGGTGGTTGGGGACCAGTTCAAAGTAGCCCGGAACCTTGAGTTCTGAGCCTCTGGTGAGGCCGCCCCCTCCGACTACAGGGGGGAACGAACCGCAGGGAGAGGCGTTGCCAGGGGTGGAGACCCTGAGGCACGAGCTCCTCAGGGCTGCCAGGTCCCGAGGGACCCTCACCTATGGGCAGCTGATGAAAATCATGGGAGTCTCGAGGGGGAAGCCGCTCTTCGAGGCCATAGTCGCCGTGGACAGGGCGGAGTACGCCAGGGGCGCCCCGG
This sequence comes from Nitrososphaerales archaeon, assembly GCA_046703945.1. GTDB lineage: Archaea > Thermoproteota > Nitrososphaeria > Nitrososphaerales > Gagatemarchaeaceae > UBA183. Next base: position 5,760 of record JBJKSN010000124.1, read on the forward strand.
GATTCGCCGCCATCATCGTCCGTAAGGACACCGGCTTCCCAGGAGGGGGGTTCTTCTGCGACGACAAACTCCCCGAGCCGCTGAGGCGTCCCTACTCCAGGGCTTCTGACCCAGGGCTGTCAGCGGCCGAGATGAACTATGTCAAGGACGCCCAGAGGAGGATCTGGGACTATTACTCCGACGCCGGGG
>JBJKSN010000125.1:0-2958 GCA_046703945.1 Nitrososphaerales archaeon
TCATCGGCCCTTCGTTGATAGAAAAGGGTTTGTGGCCGAGCGAGAATACGCAGATATAACTAACGGCCGAGCCTCCGCCGGCCTAACTTGGAACAGATCAGGGTCGAAGCCCCCGCCTCCTCAGCGAACCTGGGGCCGGGATTCGACGTCTTCGCGCTCGCTCTCGACGCCCCGAAGGACACCGTGAGGCTGAAGGTGACGGGCGGCTCTGCCAAGGGCGGCGAGGTCAGGCTTGCGAAGGTCACCGGCCTCCCGGTCCCCGGGTCGGAGGCGGAGAACGGCGCGTGCGTGGTCTGCCGCGAGATCGCAGCCGACATGAAGCTCAGGAAGGGGGTCTCCGTGGAGCTCGACAAGCGGGTCCCTATCGGGCTCGGGATGGGGAGCAGCGGGGCGTCCGCGGCGGCCGCAGCGGTCGCGATGAACGAGCTCTTCGGTCTGGGCCTCGGCGGCGACGAGCTGATCTTCTACGCGGGCAAGGGCGAGGCGACCACCTCGGGGAGCCCGCACTACGACAACGTCTCGGCGTCCATACTGGGGGGGTTCGTGGTGGTCAGGGGCGGGAGGGGAGAGAAGCCGGCCGCGGTCAGGTTCGACCCCCCGCGAGGGCTCGCCCTGTGCGTCGCGACGCCTGTGGTCGCCCTTCCAGCGAGGAAGACCGAGTATGCCAGGTCCCTCCTCCCGGCGTCGGTCCCCCTCGAGGACCTTGTCGCGAACGTCGCCAACGCGAGCCTCATGGTCTCGGGCTTCGCCCAGGGGGACGTCAAGCTGATAGGGAAGGGCATGACGGACAGGGCCGTGGAAAGGGCAAGGAAGCAGATGATACCGGGCTACGACCTCGTGAGGTCTCGCGCAGCCGCGGCAGGGGCTGCAGGCGTGTGCATCAGCGGGGCCGGGCCTTCGATGCTCGCGATGGTCGACAAGAGGGAGGCCGACCCCGCCGAGGTCCTGGACGCCATGGTAGGCGCCTTCAAGAAGGAGGGGGTGGAGTCGCGGGGATACGTCACGAAGGTCGGAAGAGGTGCGAGGGTTGTCAAAGGTAGCTGACGGCTGGACCCAGCGCTGCATAGGGTGCGGTGCGACATACGGCTCCGACGTGAGGAGCTACGTCTGCGGGAAGTGCTCGAACCTACTGGAGCTGGTGAAAGAGTCCCCCGTCTCAAAGACAGACCTCTATGGGACGTCCGGCCAGCCGGGGGTCTGGAGGTTCAGGAAGGCCCTCCCCTTCGCGCCGGAGGCCGAGGCGGTCTCGCTCTCCGAAGGGATGACTCCTCTCGTGCCAGTCCCTAGGATAGGGGCCAAGGTGGGGCTGGGAGACCTGTGGGTCAAGAACGAGGGCCAGAACCCGTCCGCCTCCTTCAAGGACAGGGGGATGACGGTGGCGGTGACCAGGGCGGTAGGGGGCGGCTCGAAGCTTCTGATCTGCGCATCGACAGGGAACACGGCGGCCTCGATGGCCGCCTACGCGGCGAGGGCAGGCGTCACCGCGATGGTCACGGTGCCGGCGGGCAAGGTGGCGGGAGGGAAGCTCACCCAGGTCTACGCGTACGGCGCGAAGATAATCCGCGTGAAGGGGGACTTCGACGCCGCGCTCGACTTCACTCTCAAGATGGCCGCGGAGATCAAGGAGCTCGCCGTCATGAACTCGGTCAACCCCTACAGGATAGAGGGGCAGAAGACCAACGCCTACGAGGTCTACGAGCAGCTGGGCTTCAGGGTCCCCGAATACGTAGTCCTTCCCGTCGGCAACGCCGGGAACATAAGCGCGATCTGGAAGGGTTGGAAGGAGCTCAAGAGCTGGGGGATCTCAGACGCACTCCCCCGGATGGTGGCCGTCCAGGCGGCCGGGGCTCAGCCCATAGTCCAGGCGTTCCAGAACGGGCGCGACTCGGTGGAGGCGGTCCACCCCGAGACGGTTGCTTCTGCGATAAACATAGGGAACCCCGCGTCGTGGAAGAAGGCGCTGGCGGCGCTCAGGGAGTCGAACGGGATGGCCGTCGCAGTGACAGACGAGGAGACCATCGCGGCGCGTATGGAGCTGGCCTCCAGCGAGGGGATATTCGTGGAGCCCGCTAGCGCGGTCCCAATAGCCGCGGTCAAGAAGCTGAAGGGGAGGCTCGAGCCGGACGCCAAGGTGGTGTGCGTCTGCACGGGGAACGGGCTCAAGGACCAGGAGAGCGTGAAGGTCCAGCTCGACTCGACGCCTCTCGTGGCCAGCCCGCAAGAGCTCGTGAGCCTCCTCGCGAAGGCGGCCTAGCCAGCCTCATGCGAGGTGGCGGGAAGCCAGGCGGATCACGTTCGTGGTGTTCCTGCTGGGGGTCACCTCCACGGTGTCTTTCGTGGTGACCCTTAGCCCCTTCCTCGACCTGGTGACCCCGAAGAGGTGTGCGTCCGCGTCTCTGTGCAGGGTTATCGTGAAGGCAGCCCCCCACGGCACAGAGTACCTGAGGGGGTGGACGGTCGTGCCCTCCCTAGAGGTGTACGTAGGGGCGATGTGGCAGACCCCCACCTCGTCCTCCCCGATGACCGAGAACTTCTCAGGCTCCAGCCTGTCCCTGTGGACCAGCTTGTCCAGGTACGAGTAGTAGCCCGTCGAGCCCGCCGCGGTCGTTATCACGACCCCGTTCGAGACGGCCGAGTCGGTGAACTGGAACCCCTTCCCGCGGACCCTGAGGTCGTACCGGATGCAGTTGCTGTCTGCACCCTTCTCGAGGGTGACGTCGGTGAATATCTCCCCTTTGAACTCCCCGCGATTGATCGAGACGGCGAGCCGCTTGTGCTTCGTGACAGTGAACCGTTTCGCCTTCACCTCGCGTAGAGCGGCCTCGAGCCCGCTCAGGTAGACCTCGGCGAGGCGCGCCTTGGAGTCCGTGGGCCTGCGGGACTTGGTCCCGACGAACAAGAGCGGGATGCTCAGCTGCCTCCCCTGGTAGCTGAAGAGCCCGTCTCCCCCCAGGACCA
>JBJKSN010000126.1:0-7759 GCA_046703945.1 Nitrososphaerales archaeon
CGTCGTACCCTGCTGTGGCCAGGGACTCGGCTATCACCGCGCCTCCGGCCCCTGACCCGACCACCGCCACGTCGCAGGTCAGCTTGCAGTCGGCGTCTACGGCGACTGGCTTCAGGACGAGATGGCCCGGGGTCGGGACCGGAGCGTCGTGTGACGGGCCAGGGTAGCCGAGGGCCGCCCAGTTGGGGTTGGTCCCGCTGGGGCCCGGGTCGGCATAGGCGGCGAACAGCGCCAGCCTCTTCAGCGCCTGGAAGGCGGTCCTCTTCAGGCCGACCGGGCTGTCCCTCCAGGCCTGGAGGTAACGCTCCCTGCGCTCGGGGGTGAGGTCAGAGAACCTGTCAGGCTTCCCGGAGAGCAGCAGGTTGTAGGCCGGGCTCTCGACGACATGAAGCACCCTGCGGAAGTCTCTGGCGGCTCCAGGCTGGAGGGAGTCGTCCACCGCCGTCGCCAGGAGTGCGTCTACGGCGAGGTCAGAGGCGCTGCGGCCCATGAACCCCTGTCCTCCCGGGACAGAGGGGAAGAGCGCGTCGCAGAGGGCCTTGAGGGTCACGCGCTCGGTAGCGGTGAGCAAGCTTTGGTCCCCTGAGCCCCCCTCAGCTCCCCAGGCCGTCGAAGAGCGCCTCTAACCCTGCGGCTGACGCGACGGCGAAGTCTGCCCCTTCGCTTCGCAGCCTTTCCACGGAGTAGCTGCCGCTGGCGATGGCGACGGCGCGCACCCCTGCTGCCTTCGCCGCCTGGATGTCCCAGGGCGTGTCCCCCACGTAGTAGGTGGAGCCCCTGGACAGCCCGAGCCTGGCCGCGGCCATGGCCACGCCGTCCGGGGCGGGCTTCATCTGCACCGCCTCGTCCCTCGTGAGGACGAACTCGAAGTAGCCCCCGATGTCGGCCTTCTCCAGCTTGGCCGAGGCCGCCCTCCGGCTACAGTTGGTCATCAGGGCCATCCTTACCCCGCTGCGGCGGAGGTGTTCGAGGGCCTCGCGGGCGCCGGGTATGAGCTCGACGGCGCCGATGTCCGCGACCTCGAACCTGTCGAGGATCTCGAAGGCCGCCCTGCGCGCGGCCTCGAACCGGCCCTCGTCTCCGAGGGGCGTCTGCAGCTTCGCCGCGTCAAGTATCGCCTGGGTGTAGGACGACGGGTCCAGGGCCGAGGTGTCGTACCCCCGGCGGCCAAGCTCTTCCACGAGCTCCTCCTTGGCTCCCCTGAGGTCTGCCTTGAACGTCACCAGAGTGCCGTCGAGGTCGAAGATCGCTCCGACTGCCATCGGCCCTAGATCTTCTTCTTCGCGAACAGGATGAGAATCGCTATGCCTGCCACGCCTATGGCGACGACGAGGATGGCGATGGCAGTGAGCGTGTCCGAGCCCGCTGCCTGCAGTGCCGGCAGGACCGGGGACAACCTGTCTCCAGTCGCGAGAAGTTCGTATTTATTCGTTCCCGGCAAGAGAAAGGAGCCTCGCCGTCCGGACCCCCGGAGGCGCTGAGAGACAGCCCCCGGGCCAAGGGTCCGCCACGAGAGCGGGTGGAAACCCTCAATAGCGCTCGGTTCCTGACATGGTTCGTGTGGCCGAGCATCAGGAAGCAGTTCGAGCGGCAGGTGGTCAGGCCAGACATAGTGAGGAAGATGATCGAGTGCGGGATGAGGGTCTCCGAGGACGAGAAGATCTACGTCGGAGACGTGGAGATCGGCTTCACCGCGGTCGCCAGGGCGGTGGACGTCGACCGGAGGGTGGTGAAGCAGACGGTGCAGCAGATAAGGCAGAACCGCTACCTCTACTCCCTCTTCTCGAGGACCGTCCCCCTGGGGACGAGCCTGGTCGACGTCGTGAACCTCCTGGGCTACACGGCGCTGGTGATCCAGGCTGACCCGAAGTCGCCCGGCATCATGGCCGAGGTCGCGGAGATACTTTCGCGCCACGGCACAGTGGTAAGGCAGGCGGTCGCCGAGGACCCGGAGATGGTTAGCGACGCGAAGATGACGCTGGTGGTCGAGGGCCAGCTCACCGGGCAGGTCGTCGAGGAGCTCCACGGCCTGAAGGACATCCGCAGCATCAAGATCCTGAAGTAGGATGGCCCGCACCTTCGACGTGGCAGTGATGCACGACTACTTCGTCGACAGGCTGGTCCACGTGCGAGGGCTCGAGAAGACGATGGCGGAGGTCGCGGAGAAGGCGGCGTCAGGAGGGGGCGGCATCCACGGGACGGCCCAGGAAGAGATCAGAGGAGGGAACGCGGTGAACCTCGCCCACGCCCTCGCGATGCTCGGCCTGAGGACGCTCTTGATCACCCACTGCGAGCCGGCCCACGAGCACCTCCTGAGGAGCGCCTTCAAAGGGCTCAAGGCCGACCTGCGGGTGAAACCCCTCCCCGCCGGGCTGACCGTCGCCTTCGAGGAGAGCACGAACGTGATGCTGTCGGACGGGAGGGGCGCCTCGGACTTTGGGCCCTCGGCCCTGGACCGGGAGGACTGGGCTGGCCTCGAAGGCTCGAAGGTCGTCTGCTCGGTCAACTGGGCCGCCAACAGGAGGGGGACCGAGCTGCTGCAGGGCCTGAGGAAGCGCCTCGGCCCGGAGAAGACGATATACATCGACCCGGCGGACTTCCGTGACAGGCTGGACAGGTTCGTGGACCTCGCGAGGCTCATCTCGGACCGGAAGCTCGTCGACTGGGTGAGCATGAACGAGTTCGAGAGCATCTCGGCCGCCACGGCGCTTGGGATAGAGTCCGCCGACAGGGCGTCCAGGTGCCTCTACCTCGCGAGGGCCCTGGGCGTAGTCTTCGACATGCACTGCGTCGACGGGGCCTACACCAGCGAGGGGACCAGGGTGACCGCCACCCCCACCAGGGTGGTCCGGACCCGCCGCCTCACCGGAGCCGGGGACGTCTGGGACGCGGCGTCGATCTATGGGAGGCTGAACGGGATGGACGAGGCGGGGCGCCTGAAGTTCGCCAACAAGGCAGCGAAGCTGTACCTGGAGGGGAGGGAGCCTGTCCCGCCGACGCTGTCGCAGCTGAAGGGGCCCTAGGCCTACTTCTCAAGCATCCTCGAGAAGGTCCAGGAGACGGTGTTCAGGATCTCGTTGAGCCTCGCCTTGTCCCGGTAGTTCTCGATGATCAGCTTCCCTATGGCGCCGTTGACCTCTTCCACGTCGAACCTCAGCCCCGCTCCCTTCGCGAGCTTGCCCCCCTTCACGAGCTCCTCGTCCTTGGCCTTCATCCCCTCGAGTATCTTGCCGAGGAGGAACGACCTGAACGGCGGCGTGCTAGCCTTCAGGGTCACGTCCGAAGGCTCCACGGCCACGGCGTCCGAGGATATCGTGGCGATGGCGATGACCTGGCCCCCCTTGTCCCTCTTCAGCTCGCGCGTCTCCGTGGCGTCCTTGGACTCGGCGAGCATCTCTATGGCGGGCTTGAACGTGGAGACCCTGAGAGTGGCGTCGACGTAGCCCAGGGTCTCGTTTAGCCTCTCGATCTCCTCCCGCAGCTGGGCTATCCTCCCTTCGAGCCAGAGCTTCAGCTCCGCGGCCCTCTTCACGTCGCTCTCGGAGGACATCGAGCGGAGTCCGGAGGGGTCGCGCTAAAAACGTTAGTCGGCGGCCGCACAGCGGAGGGAGGGCTCGATGAAACTGTTAAGTCGGCGACAGGGTCGGCGGCCCCGTTGCTGAGGCTGAAACGGAGGACGTCGGTCGTCGCTTCGGCCTCGGTCTTCGCGGCGGCCTATGCGGTCCTCGGGACCATACCCGTCTCGCGGCTCGTCCTCGGGTCAGGCAACTTCCTGACCGCGAGCAACTTCATCACGCCCCTGGCCGGGATGGTCTTCGGCCCCTACGTGGGGGGGTTCGCGGCACTGGTGGGGGACGTCCTGGACATCTATGCAGGGGTGATCGCGTTCAACGGGACCGGACTCTCCATCATGGCGGCAGACCTGGCCACGGTCGCGGTCGCAGGCCTGGCCTACAGCGGGAGGAGGAAGGCGGCCATGGCCGTCCCCCTCGCCGTCCTGGCTCTTTACTGGGCGGACCCCATATCCGTCCTCTTCGTCGGCCCGGTCCCCTTCACCTGGCTGCACATGGCGTCGCTGGTCCCCCTGGCAGGGGCGCTCTGGGCCGAGGCGTCCGGGCGGCTGACAAAGATCAACCCCCTCTTCGTCGTGAGCGTCACCTTCGCCGCCCTGCTCTGCGGCCAGCTCACGGGGACCCTGGTCGGCCAGGAGCTCTCCGTCAGGGTGCTCGGGACCATGTCGCTGCAGGCCTGGCGCGGGACGGTGCAGCTGTTCTTCCCCCTATACCCTGTCGAGCGCGCATTCTTCACCGCCGTGGGGTCCGCCGTGGCGTTCCCCGTCCTACGCGCTCTCCGGTCGAGACAGGCCCACGGCGCGTCCGGGTGAGGACAGGCGACCGTTTCGGGAGCACCCTTTAATGGACAGGGAGGCAGGCGGGACCCCATGCCTGGGAAGGACGGGCCGCTCGCGGAAGCCGCGGAGCGCTTTCAGGTGTTGCTACAGGAGCAGGCCGAACGGGCGAAGAGAATCGGCGGCCCCGTCGAGTGGCTGGACTACACGAAGCTGGACGAACTCGTGATAGGGGTGATCGGCGGGGACGGCATCGGCCCCATCATAGCGAAGGAGACCAAGAAGGTGATGGAGAGGCTCCTGGATGAGGAGCTCAGGTCCGGGCGAATCCAGATCAGGGAGATAGGCGGGCTGACCATCGAGAACAGGGTCAAGCAGCTCAAGCCTCTGCCGGGAGAGGTCCTCGAAGAGATCAAAAAGTGCCATGTCCTGCTGAAGGGGCCCACGACCACCCCAGAGGAAGGGAGCGGGATGCCGAACATCGAGAGCGCGAACATAGCGATAAGGAAGGAGTTCGACCTCTTCGCCAACGTGAGGCCCGTGAAGGTCCCGTCCCAGGGCATCGACTGGGTCTTCTTCAGGGAGAACACGGAGGGGGAGTACGTCCTCGGGAGCAAAGGGTTCATGGCGACGCCTGACCTCGCCGTGGACTTCAAGGTCATCACCCGGCCGGGGTCCGAGAGGATAATCAGGCTCGCGTTCGAGCACGCCAGGAAGACGGGGAGGAAGCGGGTGACCGTTGTGACCAAGGCCAACGTGATCAAGACCACGGACGGCCTCTTCCTCGAGGCGGCGAAGAAGGTCGCAGAGGACTTCCCTGAGATAAAGTGGGACAGTTGGTACATCGACGTATTCACCGCCAAGCTCATAGACGAAAAGCGGAGGCGCGACTTCGAGGTGGTCGTCCTACCCAACCTCTACGGGGACATCGTGACAGACGAAGCGGCAGAGCTTCAGGGAGGCGTGGGGACCGCCGGGAGCGCCAACATCGGGGCCAGGTTCGGCATGTTCGAGGCGATCCATGGCTCTGCCCCCAGAATGGTCACCGAAGGGAGGGGCGACTACGCAGACCCGCTCAGCCTCATGAGGGCCGCGGTCATGCTCCTCGAGCACGTCGGGATGCTCGAAAAGAGCAGGAAGCTCGCGAAGGCCCTCGATGTGTGCTCCATGTACGAGCGCAGGGTGAAGATCACAGGCAGGCCCGGCGGAGCCACGGCGGCCCAGTTCGGCGACTATGTGGCCGCCGCGCTTTCTGACCCGCGCCTCGGCGAGAAGTGGCAGGCCTACCAGAAGTCCTGAGAGCCCGCTCAGCCGTGGATGCGGAAGTCGCGGTGGTTCCGCGGGGGAGCAGGCTGCACGTCGACCCTGTCCACCCTGGCTCTGGGAGGACCTACCCTGGCCCAGTCGATCACCCTCTGGACGTTCCGCTCGTCCCCCTCCAAGAACGCCTCCACCGAGCCGTCAGGGAGGTTGCGGACCCAGCCGCGGACCCCGGAGTCCGCGGCCAGCCTGGCCATGCTCGCCCGGAAGGAGACCCCGTGGACCAGGCCCCGTATCTTGACGCGGAAGGCGCTGGGCATGTCGGCCACTAGAGTATGGGGAAGAGCCCTTTCAGCCCCTCGGCCACGAACGCCACCGCCAGTGCCGCTATCAGCAGGGCGGTTATCCTCGAGAGGGCCACGGTCCCGTTCTGCCCCATGAACTTGCCGACCCAGTCCGAGCTGTAGAGGACGACGTAGGCAACCGCCGCGTTGCAGGCCACGACGAGGAGGGCGAGGAGAGGGCTGTACGGAGGGGCGGATATGATGATCACCGTGGAGATGGCGCCCGGCCCGGCCAGGAGCGGGGTGGCCAGAGGGAAGGCCGCGATGTCGGAGGGGGCGAGCCCCCTCGACCTTTCCTCCTCCCCCTGCAGGTGGTCCACGGCGACGATGAACAGGATGATCCCTCCGGCGACGCGGAAGTCGTTGATGTTGATCCCGAAGATCTCGAAGATGAGCCAGCCGAAGAGGGCGAAGAGGACCAGTATGACGGTGGAGATCACGACGGCCTGCCTCACTATCTTCCTCCTGGACCCCGCCACGTCAGCGGTCAGCCCGATGAATATGGGGACGGTCCCCACCGCGTCGGTGACCGCGAAGAGGAGGACGAAGGCCTCTATGAAGAGGGCGATGTCGAAGGCGAAGAAGGATTCGATGGCCGGCATCGCTTCACAGGCCTGCACCTCCAAACGGATAAATAATCAGGTGGGGGCGTTTTCGAAAGATTGTCCCAGGTAGACCAGTCGGCCATCGATGCGGCCATGGCCAAGGTCATCGACCCCGAGCTGGGGAGGCCCATCACCGACCTCAAGCTCATCGACAAGCTGACCGTGAGCGGCGGCTCCGTCGACCTCGAGTTCCATTTGACGGCGCCTTTCTGTCCGCCCATGTTCGCGCTGAAGATCGCCAGCGACATCAAGGCGGGGCTGATGTCCGTCCCCGGGGTCACCGGGGCCAAGGTCACCCTCCGCGGGCACTACCTTGCCGACGCGGTCAACAAGCAGGTAAACAAGGTCGTCCCTCCCCCAGCGCAGTAGCCCCAGGGCCTCCGAATAGTGTATAGAGACCCGGCGTCAGGCATAGAGACGTGCCGGCGAGGAAGGCAATCGAGATGGGAAGGGGCACTATCCTTGTGTCCCTGCCCAAGGACTGGGTCAGGAAGAACGGGATCAAGAAGGGGGCAGATCTCTCCGTGGAGGAGCTCTCGCCGAGGAAGCTGGTGGTGAGGCCCTACGAGGGAGTGGAAGAGGAGCCCAAGCAGCTGGTCATCGAGCACGCCGGGGAGGACTTTCCCCAGGTGGTCAACGACATCACCGGAGCGTACCTCCTGGGCTACGACCTGATCAAGGTCGCCGGGGCGAAGGTGATCACCAGGGAGGAGAGGCAGGTCATCAGGGACGCCATGAAGAGGCTCGTCGGCCTGGAGGTGCTCGACGAGGACTCCAGGCGGATCACCCTGCAGTTCCTCCTCGAGCCGACGGCCATAACCCCGGAGAACGTGGTCAGGAGGATGTCAGGGCTTCTCGACGGGATGCTCAAGGACACCGTCGACGGCCTGGCCAAGGGGGACTCCGGGCTCCTCGCCCTGGTGAGCGAGCGGGACGACGAGGTGGACAGGCTCTACTTCCTCCTGGTCAGGGCCACCAGGGCGGCCGTCGTCAGGGCGGAGGTGGCCGAGAGGTACGGCCTTTCGCCGGTGGACCTCCTCGACTACAGGGTCCTGGCCACCTTCCTCGAGAGCACCGGGGACGCGGTCAGCGAGCTTTCGGAGAAGTTCCACGAGAGGAAGATCCCGAAGCAGCTGGCCAGGGAGTACTCGCGGTGCGTGACGAAGCTGAAGGTGATGAATGAGCTGGCCACCCAGCGGTTC
>JBJKSN010000127.1:0-2787 GCA_046703945.1 Nitrososphaerales archaeon
GTCCTCTACGTCTCACCGGTCAACGAGAACGCGTATCCGAGGGTCTACATCAGCCTCAGCTCGGGGAGAGTCCTCCGCCCGCTGGTCCTCGTCGAGAGCGGCCGTCCGCTCTTAAACCCGGAGATCATAGAGAAGGTCAGCAGCGGCCAGATGTCCTGGAGGGACCTGGTCGACCAGGGCGTCATCGAGCTCATCGACGCCAACGAGGAGGAGAACTGCCTGGTGTCCATGGGAGCCGACGACGTCTTCACGAAGAACAGCCACATGGAGCTCTTCCCGGCTGCGATGTTCGGCATCGCGGCGTCAATCATCCCGTACCCGGAGCACAACCAGTCTCCGAGGAACACCTACGAGTCGGCCATGGCGAAGCAGAGCCTGGGCTTCAGCTCGCCCACCTATCCCATATCGCCACACGTCAGGCAGCACCTGCTGGTCAGCCCCCAGGCGCCGGTGGTCCGCACCAGGACCCTGGACCTCCTGAGGATCGACGAGCGCCCCCTGGGGACGAACTGCGTGGTCGCCGTGCTCTCGTTCGAGGGCTACAACATAGAGGACGCGATCATCATGAACAAGTCCAGCGTCGAGAGGGGGATGGCGCGCTCATTCTTCTACAGGCTCTACGATGGCGAGGCGAAGCAGTACCTGGGCGGGATGCGCGACACCTTCGAGGTCCCGGCGGCCGACTCTAACATACGCGGCTACAGGGGCGAGAAGTTCTACCGCCTCCTCGAGGGGGACGGCGTCGTGGCCCACGAGTCACAGGTGACCGGCGGGGACGTGGTGATAGGCAGGACCAGCCCTCCGAGGTTCATGGAGGAGTACAAGGAGTTCGAGATCAAGGGGCCCTACAGGCGCGACACGTCGGTGGCCGTGAGGCCGTCCGAGGCCGGAGTGGTCGACTCCATCTTCATGACCGAGAACGTCGAAGGGGGGAAGATGTTCAAGGTGAGGGTGAGGGACATGAGGGTCCCCGAGATAGGAGACAAGTTCGCTTCCAGGCACGGGCAGAAGGGGGTCATCGGCCTGGTGGTCCCCCAGGAGGACATGCCCTACACGGCGGAAGGCATCGTCCCGGACGTGATAATCAACCCGCACGCGTTCCCGTCCAGAATGACCGTCGGCCAGTTCATCGAGTCCATCGCCGGCAAGGCCGCGGCGTTCAGGGGCTCGCCTGTGGACGGCTCCGCCTTCGCCGGTGAGAGCATAGAGGAGATGGAGAAGGTCCTCAGGACCAGGGGGTTCGAGCCGACCGGGAGAGAGGTCATGTACGACGGCAAGACCGGGAAGAAGTTCGCCGCAGACGTGTTCGTCGGCGTCGTCTACTACCAGAAGCTCCACCACATGGTCGCGGACAAGATACACGCCAGGGCCAGGGGCCAAGTCCAGATGCTCACCAAGCAGCCCACGGAAGGGAGGGCCCGCGGCGGAGGGCTCAGGTTCGGGGAGATGGAGAGGGACTGCCTGATCGCCTACGGTGCGTCCATGGTCCTCAAGGACAGGCTGCTGGACGAGGCGGACAAGACAGAGATTTACGTCTGCGAGAAGTGCGGCCTGATCGCCTACTACGACGCCAAGCAGAGGAAGTACACCTGCAAGATAGACGGGGACCAGGCGAAGATTTCCACCGTGGTGGTCGCCTACGCGTTCAAGCTTCTTCTCCAGGAGATGATGAGCCTGAACATAGCACCGAGGCTGCAGCTGAAGGACAAGGTGTAGAGAAATGTCCATGGAACAGGCGCTCAAGACGATCGGCGGGATCAACTTCGCGCTCTTCTCCCCCGCAGAGGTAAGGAAGTACTCCGTCGCGGAGATAACCCAGCCCGAGACCTACGACGAGGACGGGATGCCGGTCCAGGGGGGCCTCATGGACAGCAGGCTCGGGACCCTGGAGCCGGGACAGAAGTGCGGGACCTGCGGAGGGACCGCAGGGAGGTGCCCTGGGCACTTTGGTCACATCGAGCTGGCCGAGCCGGTCCTCCACATAGCGTTCGTAGACGAGATTAACAGGCTGGTCCAGACCACCTGCAGGTCCTGCGGCAGGATCCTCCTCCCGCAGCAGGAGCTGGACGCCTACAAGACCAGGCTCACGAGCCAGTCCGACTTCACCCCGTCGCTGGTGGAGGCCGTCGCCAAGGAGATAGTCACGAAGGCGAAGAAGGTCAAGCTCTGCCCCCACTGCGGCAAGCAGCAGTACCAGATAGAGTTCACAAAGCCGACGATATTCCACGAGATCACCGAGGAGGGGGGTGCGACCCGCCTCCTCCCGGTCGCCATCCGCGAGCGCCTGGAGAGGATAAACAACGAGGACCTGGGCCTGCTCGGGTTCAACTCCAAGGCCGCCAGGCCCGAGTGGTTCGTCCTCCAGGTCCTGCCGGTCCCGCCGCTCACAGTCAGGCCGTCCATCACCCTGGAGTCGGGGATCAGGTCGGAAGACGACCTCACCCACAAGGTGGTCGACATACTCAGGGTCAACCAGAGGGTCCGCGAGTCCAAGGAGTCCGGGACGCCCCACCTGATCGTCCAGGACCTCGTCGACCTCCTCCACTACCACGTGACCACCTACTTCGACAACGAGGTCTCTGGGATACCCCAGGCCCACCACAGGTCCGGGAGGCCGCTGAAGACCCTCAGCCAGAGGCTGAAGGGGAAGGAGGGGAGGTTCAGGGGCTCACTATCGGGGAAGAGGGTGGACTTCTCGAGCCGCACCGTCATAAGCCCCGACCCCAACCTCGACATCGGGGAGGTGGGGGTCCCATTCGAGGTCGCCAAGAAGCTCACCATCCCCTG
>JBJKSN010000128.1:0-4597 GCA_046703945.1 Nitrososphaerales archaeon
GATGGAGGACCTCTCCAGGATGCTGAAGACCGCCACCGAGCCGCACTCGCAGCAGCAGGACAAGAAGGACGAGAGGCAGCAGCAGAAGCAGGTGGCCCAGGCCCCGGTGCAGAAGGCGGTCCAGGCCACGGCCGAGTAGGCCGTCGCGCTCATCCGTAGGGACAGACCCATTGGACCGAGTGGCGGAGGCGCCGGACGGTTGAAGGCAAGCTCCCTGATTCAGCGAGGAAACCCCGTCGCGCGCAGCCTCAAGATCACCGGTTCGACGCACCTGATGGTTGCCACGTTCTCAGCCGCGGTCGCACTCAACGGAGCGGCCGCAGCCCAGGCGCTGGGGGTCGCAGGGCTGGCGGTTGTGGTCGCGATCGTGTTCGCTTCGCTGGCGGTCTGCTCGGCCGCCATATCCGTCGACATCCTCAGGAGGTCCGGGAAGACCGTGTCAGACCTGCGCTCCATAGGGGCCTCGAGCTCGAGCATCTCGTCGGCGATATTCAGCTCGGTGCTGGCCTACGGCGCGGCCGGGTCAGCGGTGGGGGCCGTCGTCGGCGCCGTTCTTGGTTCCGTCCTCGCCGGCCCGGGATTCGCCCTGTCCACCGCCTACGGCGTGATCGCAGTGGTGGTGGCTTCGTCCGCGGCCTTGGCCACGGGGACCTTCGCCGGAGGTAGGGCGACTTGGCGCAGCTAGCGGAGCTCAGGACGCCGGAGGCCAAGCCCAGCGAAAGGTTCTCGGTGGAGGTCAAGCACGTCAGCAAGTCCTACGGCGAGAGGGAGATTTACACGGACCTCCACTTCCAGCTCCTCAGGGGGACCTTCGTGGCCCTGGCCGGCCCCATAGGGAGCGGAAAGACGACTCTGATCAACATGTTCGCAGGGATCGAGAGGCCCACCTCGGGGTCCATCACCGTCATGGGGAAGGACTACTCCACCATGGACGACGACGAGCTGACCGCCTTCAGGGCCAGGAACATCGGCCTGGTCCCCCAGTCGCAGACCCTGATACCCGAGCTGACCACCTACGAGAACGTGGAGCTCCCCCTCCACTTCCTCAAAGTCGACAGGGACACCCGGAGGAAGAGGGCCGAGGCCGCCATGGAGAAGATCGGTATCAGAGAGGACGCGAAGAAGACCGTGGGGACCATGAGCGTCGGGGAGAGGCAGATGGTCTCCTTCGCCCGGGCCTTGGTGAACGACCCGCCGATCCTCCTCCTGGACGAGCCGACCGAGGCCCTGGACCCTCTCATGGCAGAGGTGGTCCTGGGGATACTCAGGGGGGACAACATGACAGACGGGAGGACCATGTTCGTGACCACCCACGACAAGAGGATAACAGACCTGGCCCGACGCACCCTGAGGGTCGGGAAGAAGATCCCCTAGAGGCGACGGCGCAGGCTCAGCACAGGAAACGTCATTAATCAGCCGCCCGCCGTCGAGGCCAGCGTGGAGACCAAGAGCCCGTCCAAGGCCCCGATGCTCGCGTCCGTCGCGGCCATAGTCATCCTGGTCGTAGGGTTCGGCGCCTACTACCTTGGGACCTCGGGGGCAGAGTCAGGGCTGAAGTCCACCATCGCCTCCCAGTCCAGCGCGATCCAGTCGCAGTCGTCGGCCATCGCGTCGCTTCAGTCCCAGGTGAGCTCTGCCGACGCTCTGCTCGCCAACACTTCGAAGATCCTCGGCCTCAAGGACTCACAGGTACTCGTCACCGGCGCGACCGTCCCGATCTACGGCACCACCCACATCTCCTCCCAGCCGTTCGCGACGTTCGCCGCCGCCTACTCCGGCTACGTCCTGGTCACCATAAGCAACCCTACCCAGTCCGTCCTGGTGAACGCCACCGCCGACCCCTCTGTAGGCAACTCCGGGGGCGGGGTCTTCCAGGCGCTGACCCTCCTGGCCCCGAGCAGCGCCTCCAGCATCCTGTACTTCGTCATCCCCATAGCGCCTGGGACCAACAACTCCCTCGCCCTCTTGACCACCAGCTCGAGCGACGGGACAGCCACGGTCTCGGCGACGTACTACTACTGAGTCCTGGCTTCCCTCGCAAGGGAGGTGCTGGAGAGCAGCCCATCAACAGGAGAGCCGTGCTCTCTCTTTGATAACCGAAAAGTGTCCGGGTCCGATTTTACGGACCGTCTCCGTCCTTATTCAGGCGGCGGGCTGTTCTGATTGCCCCACTGGACAGAGTGAGAGTCCGCCGGGGCAGATAAAAACCTGTCGGACAGATTCTATATAGATTGGCAGTGCCCGAACGGAGGGACGGATATCGACTTCGATATCAAGGTAGACATCCACCGGTGCCTCCGCGCACCAGGACTTTGGCCCACCAGGACTTTGGCCCCCGAGAGCCTTAGCCCAGTCCGGCGGCCCAGTCCCTGACTATCTGCTCGATGAGGCTGCTCCTGTTCGACGTCAGCCTCCCGCGCCCCAGCTCCCTCGCCTGGACCCCGCGGAGGGCGCTGTCCAGGGACCTGAGCACGTCGCCGTCCATGGTGATCGAGATCGCCACCTTCTTTGCCATTCTGTTCTTAGGCATGTGATGATGTGATATAGAATCTGAGCTGTAAAGGGGTGGTGTCCCAGCTCAACAAGTCGCAACTTGGACGGGACGCCAGACCATGGCGGGTTCCGTCCAGGTGCCCGTCGCCATCGGAGCGCGGTCCTCCCCGATCCGTCCAGGCTTCCCACGCGGTCGGCCGGAGGCCCCGAACCGTCCAGGCCCACAAAGCCCTTCTGCTAGTCTGCCCGACCGCGCCTGGTCGCCGCCCACAGAACCTGTCAGGGGCCGGCAGATCGAGCCGCCGACGGACGGGCAAGAGCCCTCGCCAGGCCGCAGTGGGTCGGATGGCCCCCGAACGAATTCCTGCCACGACACCCTATTTCGAGGCCGTGGACACCATGCCTCCCAGGCCTGACAAAGCCGCAGCGTAGCATAATTTTGTTCGGGGGATTCTTGGCCCCCGCCATCCCGGCTCCGAGGCTCGGCCGTGCCCCTCAGGGGTCACAACCTCCCCCTCGAAAACCCCCTGGCACGCAAGGGGGATTCTTTGGTCCCAGGGGTCGTTCTATGACCCTCTAGGATGCACTAAACGTTTAGAGGGAGTGGCATTCCCTGTTCCCCCAGGAGGGAACTATCCGTTCCCGGGGCCCCGGCCTCCAAAACCAGCCCCAGGGCCCTTTCCGGGTTTTTCGCCCGCCTGGGCGGCGACCGTGGCCGCCCTGTTTTGACGCGCGGGTGAGCCAAAACTCACCCCGCCTCTAATCTTGTACCCTGGAGGGGAACTGGTCAGATGTCGTCCAAGAGCTTCAAGCTGTGGTGGAACACCGACTCGGTCGGGAGGGGGAACGTCCTGAGCTTCCTCTTCGGCGAGAGGGACGAGACCATCAAGGCGGCCAGGCTGACCATCGACAGGATGAAGCAGGCGAACACCCTCTCCATGACCAGGAGGGAGATGCGCTTCTTCGCCAAGGACCTGGAGTCGGGGAAGCTCGGGGTCAAGTACAGCTACCACAACTTCTACACCAAGCTGATCAGGAAGCTCCTGGACCTTGGGTTCCTGGAGAGGGGGGTCTCGGTCTGGGACGCCAAGCACCAGAAGACAGCCATAGTCTACCAGCTCAAGCTGCAGACCATCCCGGAGAGGCCGCCCCAGTCAGGGTTCGTGAAGCAGGCCTGGCAGGTCGCCAAGGGGTGGAACGACCTCATCCAGGGCCAGTAGGGCGCCGGCGCCCATCGACGTAGATATCAAGGTCGATTGGGGCTCACACCGTGTTCTGTACCGTCGAGATCCTCTTCCCCGCCCACTGGTAGAGCAGGAGGGCAGGGACGCAGGGGATCGCGAGTATGAGCCACACCTCCAGGCTGTTGGAGTCCGCCCCAAGCACGAAGCCGCCCACCAGGGGCGAGAAGCTCGCCCCCACCCCGTTGAAGAGCCCGAAGACGCCGTTGTAGCTCCCCACCTCGGTCGACGGGGCGACGTTGGAGGGCAGGGTCATCGAAGGGATGGCGCCGAAGTTCTCGGCCACCGTGAAGATGACCACGAATGCGAACACGGCCACCAGTGCGGCCCCGGAGACCAGGCTCACCCCGCCGAGGACCGCGAAGGACACGGCCATCAGGACGACGGCGAGGATGGCCGCGCTGGTGTGCCTGCGCCCGGTCATCAGCTTCGTGGTGGGGACCTGCCCCAGGATCACGATGACCCCGTTGAGGGCCAGCGCTATCCCCAGTATCGCTGTGGGGACCAGGAGCTTGGTGTTGGTGAAGAGTATGAAAGTGGTCCCCCAATGGTCGTAGACCAGCCCCGAGAAGAGCGACGCGAAGCAGAGGACCACGAACGTCCTGTCCCTGGCGAGTATCCTGGCGCTCTCGCGGAGCGAAGGCCCCCGCGGGTGCGGCTCGGCCCCCGTCAGCGCGGCCATGGTGTGCTTGGCGCGGGCGACGTCGTAGGGTGACGGGTCGAGCATGAGCGCCATGAACAGGGTCCCCGCGACGAGGAGCCCGGTGGTGGCGAAGGCCGTCCCGGCGTAGCCGACGAAGCCTATCAGCACCCCTCCGAGGGCGACACCGGCGGTGAACCCCCCGTTGAATCCGATCCTCACC
>JBJKSN010000129.1:0-3189 GCA_046703945.1 Nitrososphaerales archaeon
GCGCCGCGCCGAGCGCCGACCCGCTCCGGCTAGGGGCCCTCGCTTGCTTTCCTGAGCGCCCTGAGCAGCGCGGCGTAGAGCTCGGCGTCGCACCTCCATCCTGACGACACCAGCCTGCCGAGGCCATCCTCCGCTTCCCTGACGGTGACCGACCCCCTCCGGACCCCCCGGAGCACCACCCCGTAGGTCCCTTCGACCCTGACGCCCTGGATCCTCGCCGCATACCTGGCAGCCCGGTCGTCCACGACGGCTATGGCCTGCAGCTCCTTGGCAAGAGCCAGCACCTCGGTCTCCCCCTTGTGTATGTCCCTGTGCAGCTCGGCCACCCTGGCGGCGCCCTTCTGCGGCGGCTTCCTCACCAGGACCGTGCCGTCGTCTATGAGGGACGATATGACGCCGGCGTCTGGGTGCTCGAACCCCCCTCCCTCCGCCCGCCGCACGACCTCGTCCGCCACCGCGGGGACGGTGAACTTGTCCCCGGCCAGGTCGACGATGAGGGGGGCCAGTCCCGCCTTGGCCAGGTGTATCAGCGGGGTCGCGTCGAAGACGAACCTCTGCTTCACTCGGGTTCCCCGGCCAGGGCTTCGGCCTCCTCCGCCAGCTCCGACGCCGTCACCCCGACGGTCCGCACCTTCCTGGCCTCCAGGACCTCCATGAACTCGCGCAAAGCCAGCCCTGCCTCCTCCGAGGCCTTCCACAGGGACACCCTCCCCTTCTGGAACCGGTCCACCGCCCTGTCCACCTTCCACTCGCGTATCCCTGCATCCAGCAGGCGCCTGGCCACCGCCGACCTGTCGCTCCGCTCCGCTTTTGCTATCTCTTCGAGCTGCTTCAGCTTCTCCTTCTCGACCTTCACCGACAGGACCTCGGACATGGTCTACCATATATGATAACGTATACTTAAGGGTTGGCAGACCGCGGCCCTGGAGCGACGCGTCCACCCTGGAAGAGGCATACACCCTGCAGGCCTCCCACGAGAAGATGCTCGACTTCGTGAGCAAGTCCGGGTGCCTGATGGGGGCCATACCGCTCGACCTCCCGAGATTGAGGGGGATGCCGAGCTGGGCCTCGGCCTTATCCTGCCGCCCTCGCAGCCGGATGGTGGCTGAACGGGGCCGATTGGGCTGCTCTCCATGCCCTCTGGCGGGTCAGCATGTGGATGGATGCTCTAGACCATGAAACCATGAATTCTTTATTACCGCATGATTTTGAGTAAATCCCACGAACATGGTCGCGACCACGCCTTACGCGACTGGGAGGGGGCCATCTGCTGCCGAACAAAGTCTCCAACATGACGCACCGCGAACAGCGTCCGACTGGCTACACAGCTACCTCAATAAGCAGATGACCGTCTCCAAGAGACGGGGCGCCTGGTTCCGCCTAGAGAAGCGGGAGCGGTCCATGTTCTCGTTGGCGCTGCGGCTGAACGCCTCCTTCAGGGGGTACGAGCTCCTGAAGGCAATGGTGGGCGTCCTCAAGAAGCTGATGGAGGCGCCGGGGATGGCGTACCACCGGCTGACGCGAGGCGTCCAGATGGCCTGGGCGTTCTCGGAGCACTGCGCCAGGTGGGGGAACCTCCACGCCAAGGAGTGGAGGAACGACCTTGAGTATGCGAAGTACCTCGCATCGCACATGAGCGGAGGGGCGGCCTTTTGAGTCCCCGACCGGCGAAGACTCTGTGATAATCACCAGGTCCCCGTTCAGGCTCTCCCTGGGGGGCGGGGGGACGGACCTCCCGAGCTACTACTCGAAGAGGGGGGGATTCTTCGTCAGCGGGGCCATAGACAAGTACGTCCACGTCGCCGTCAACCCGCGCTTCGAGCAGGACAGCATCAGGGTCAGCTACTCCAAGACCGAGATTGCGACCGATGCAAGCAAGCTGGAGCACCCCCTGGTCAGGGAGGGGCTGGAGATGGTCGGCATCAGCAAGGGGATAGAGGTGGTGTCCGTGGCAGACGCGCCGGCGGCGACCGGGTTGGGCTCTTCGGGGAGCTTCTGCGTCGGGCTCCTCAGGGCGCTCCACACCTACCTCCAGGAGGAGAAGTCTGCGCAGTTCATCGCCGAGGAGGCCTGCAGCATAGCCATGAACCGCCTCCGCGAGCCCTCGGGGAAGCAGGACGAGTACGTGGCGGCCTTCGGGGGGATAAGGTCCTACGAGGTCGACAGGGACGGCGAGGTCAAGGTCCAGTCCCTGAAGCTCTCGACGCACACCATGGCCGAGCTCGAGGCCAACACAATGATGTTCTACACCGGGATCACCAGGAGCTCGTCATCAATCCTCGGCAAGCAGAAGGCTGCCGTCGACGGATGGAGCGGGGCGGTGGAGAAGATGGACAGGATCAAGGAGATAGGCTTCGGCGTGAGGGACGCGCTGGCGGCCGGCGACCTGACGAAGTTCGGAGAGCTCCTGGACGAGCACTGGAAGGTCAAGAGGGGGGTCGTGAGCGCCATGTCCAACGACAGGATAGACCACTGGTACGGCGTTGCGAAGAAGCACGGGGCCCTCGGGGTGAAGGTGATAGGGGCCGGGGGCGGCGGGTTCCTCATGGTCTACTGCGAGAACGGGCGTTCGAAGCTCCGTGACGCCCTGGCCAAGGAGGGCCTCGTGGAGCACAGGTTCCACTTCCAGCCCGAAGGGTGCAAGATAATCCATAATGCGTAACGACTACCCGACTGGAACCACGGCAGTGAACGTGACAGTCAAGGGGAATGTCACCGGCGTCGGATTCCGCGAGTATGTGCGGGAGGCAGCCTGGGAGTCTGGGCTCGTCGGCCATATCAAGTTCACCACGGGCGGGGCTTCCGCGTTCATCCAGGGTGACCCGTCTGGAGCAGAATCGCTCCTTTCGAAGATTAGGAGGGCGCCGCTTGCGGTGAGTGAGGTTCGGGTTCGACATGCGCGCGTGCGGCCGCGGGAGAGGGGGTTCAGGATCATCCCGAGCGGGCTCGGAGAAGAGTTCCGAGAAGGGTTCGAAACATGCGTTTCCTCCATGCGCGGGGAAGACCTTAGGAGCCTGGCATGAGCCATTCAGGGTTCATCTCAGCATACCTCGACGGGGTCGAGGACGTCGTCAGGAAGATTTCCAAACCCGACATCGAGGCCGTCATCGACGTCCTGTACGAGGCTTGGAAGAACGACAAGGCGGTATACGTCTGCGGGAACGGGGGGAGCGCGAGCACGGCCACCCA
>JBJKSN010000130.1:0-3865 GCA_046703945.1 Nitrososphaerales archaeon
GGGGTGGGCAAAGTGCTCCTTGCATCTCTGATCGAAGAGGCGAGGGCGTCAGGGCACTGGAAGCTCATCGGCAGGATCTTCGCTACCAACGAGGCCAGCAGGCGCCTGTTCGGAGGGTCAGGTTTCAGGGAAGTTGGGATGCTCGAGAAACATGGCAGGCTGGACGGCGAGTGGGTGGACGTCGTAGAGGTGGAGCGCCTCATCTCGGAGAACTTGATGTGACAGCGCCGCCCTGGGCTCACCGGCATACGTCCGCGCCCCTGCGCCCATCGCGTCCACTCACCTGAGGGCTCCGCGCCAGGCGTCCGGGACCCTGGAGGAGTATTCCACCGCCTTCGCCCCGGCGAAGGAGGCCAGCCTCTGAACCGCCTCTGCGATCTCCCCGGAGACCTGCTTCCCCGCGGGGGCTCCGGGTTCGGCGTGCACCGAGTTGGCGAAGAGGACCTCTTTGTCTTTGTCCAGCTTGAGGTCCATCCTCCCCACGAGGCTCTCCCCGGCCAGGATCGGGACCACGTAGGTCCCGAACTTCCTCTTCTCCTTCGGGACGAACTGCTCGTGGACGTAGTCGAAGCCGAAGACTGTCCTCGCCCGGGCGCGGCCGCAGATGAGGCTGTCGAAGGGCGAGATCAGCGCCACCCTCGGCTGCCACCCGTCCCCTTCGACCGACTCGAGGAGCGCCATGTCGCTGCGGTGGATGTATCGGGCCTCCTTCTCCTTCATCCCCTGGACATCGACCCTCGCTATCACGCCGTCCTGCTCCAGCTCCCCCAGCGCCCTCTTCAGGTTCTGGTAGCGCCCGCGCACGAAGTAGAAGTGTATCTCCGACGGGGTCGCGGTCCCCATCCCTCGTATGGCCCTCTCCGCGGCCCTGCGTTCCATCTCCTCTCCCTCCAGGGGCTCCCGGTCCACCCACTTCGGCAGGAACCGCTCCGTCAGGCCCCAGAGGTTCTGGTTCCCCCGGTGCCCCACGACCATCGCCTCCCCCTGCATGAGGAGGTGGAAGAGCATCTGGGACACCGGGTCGCCGGCACTCCACCCGTCGGCGCGCTTCGGCGCCTTTTCGTACCGGCTGAACTCCCCGACGGTCAGCGGCCCTCTTCGTAGCTCCCTGAGTACGTCCTTCCTCAGCCCCCCGTGGCGGGCGAGGAACTCCTTCGCCCTCGTTCTCTGGGCCCCCCAGGAAGAGGTGAGCGAGTCAGGATATCTCTCCATGAGGGAGCGGTAGATGGGATAGTCCTCGCTCAGGACGAGGGATGCCATGGGCGTCCAATGGAGCAGGAGGCTCCTTTCGCGCCACAGCATCGAGTCCAGGTCCGACGGGCTGAAACCCCCGACCCTGCTCCAGAGAGAGATCAGGTGAGAGGGAGCGACGACCGCGACCGGGTCCCACTGGACGAAGGCCTGGTCCCTGATGACCTGCAGGACGTCTTCCTTCGTCCCCTTCCGGGGCGGCCTGCCTGAGAGGTGCTGCCTGGCGACGGCCAGGCGTCTGACCCCCCTGACTGTGGTCGTGACAGGGGTTCCTCCCATGGCGGGTCACCGGGACGCCCAGGACGGGCTATCTATCGGTTGCCCCCGGACACCCCCCTCGCCTGAGCCACGGGCATGAGGCCCGACGCTGCCTTCTGATGCCGACCAGACGGGAGCCAGGTGGCCTGGCGCAGGGCCTGTGTGACAAACATCTTTATCGCAGGCGTCTGGAGTGACCAGGGCGAGAGTGAGAGCTTGGCAGTCATGACGATGGACAAGGCGATCCTGATCATATCGGTCACGGCCGTCGTGATCGTCCTGGCGTACATCTTCCGGTTCGGAGCGGTCTGGGGACGAAAGAAGCCCGGGGCCGACTCCGGCAAGGTCTGAGCGATGGTCTAGCCGTCCGGGCGCCCTGGGCGCTGGCGCTCGAACAGCTTCCAGTGCCCTTCGGAGACTACCTCGACGGTGCCGTCGGCCACCTTGATGGCGGTCTCGTCGTCGATGGCGTATGCAGGCACCTGCACCCCTGCGGCCAGCTTCTCCATGTTAGCCATGGAGGCGTCGGGCATGTCGGGGCGGTCCAGATGCGGGAACAGGGCGAAGTCGACCAGGTTGAGCATTCTGTCGCTTCCTGTGGGGAGCGCCGGGTCGTCCCAGCCGCCGTTGGTAGGGGTCGCCACCATGCTCCCGCCGCTCAGGCCCACGTAGACGGCCTCGGGGCGCAGCGATGGGAGGAGCTCCGCCAGCCCCGACAGCCACATCCAGTGCGCCAGATACCTGGAGCTCCCCCCCGCCGACCAGCAGGGCGTCGACCGCCTGGACCTGGGGGACCCAGTGCTCTCTCCTGATGCTCGGGAGGGCTGTTAGCTCCAGCACCCCCAAGGACTTCCAGCCGAGCTCGCAGAACGGGCTCCTCGCCGTCCCGTGGACGAGCCTGTAGACCCCGGCAAGGCCGCCGGGGTAGGCGTACCATGCTGTGGGGACCACCAAGGCGCTGGAGTCGGCGATGGGCTTTCCCAGCAGGTCGACCAGCGCACCCCTGATGCTGGCGTTGGAGATGCCGGAGGAGGTCAGCAGGAACTTCACGCTGTCGTCTTGGTCAGCCTAGCGCCAATAAGCGTTTGCAGCAGTCGAAGAGGCGGGGCGCCCAGTCCGGCCGCTCAGAGGGCGCCAGCCAGGCCCGTCGCGCTCGCGTAAGACCGTGCCCCGGGCGAGATTTGAACCACCCCAGGGTTGCCCCAATGAATCCCTACATGGCACAGGCGGTGTCGATGAACGGCTTGCATGTTATCAAGCTGGAAGATACCAGGCCACCAGTTTCAACACATATGACACCCCCATGCATGCGCAGTCCAAAGCTTAAGAGACGGGAACGGAATCAAGAAACTATGTCGATCAAGCTGAGAGACGTGAAGACGGTAGTGATTAGAGAGAAGGATGGGTCGTTCGCGATAGCTTGTTCCGCCCTGGGGGTCTACTCGGTGGGAGACACTCTAGACGCGGCGAAGAGAAATTTCGAAGACGCCTTGGAAGTTCACCTCTCAGCCGTCAAAGAAAAGGCAGTCGAGGCCGTAGTCGGCTAGCTTGGCGAAGCTGGGCCCGGTAGACGGAAGGAAGCTCATCAAGGCGCTCTGCAACGAGTTCGGGTTCAGGGCTGTAAGACAGAAGGGGAGCCACGTGACATTGACCAACGGAGCGATTTACGTCACCATTCCAGCAAAACAGATCGGGGTCGGGTTGCTGAGCGTCATTCTCAAGGACTGTGACATCAACAGAGAAGAATTTCTCGATAGCTTGTAGCCCGCGGCGGACTGTGCTAGTTCGGCAGTAGGCTCTTTCATTTGACGATTGGTACGGGAGCCCCGTCACAGCGCATGTGCAAGACTGTGCCCCGGGCGGGATGCTCCTGCCGCGATGGCTAATCCCCGACTCCAAGGCTGGCCCGTGTCAAATATCCCCAGGGGCCCATACCGCATGACCCCGGATAGGATACACGACTACGAATACGAGCCGAGTAACGCGACGGAGAGGCTCGACAGGGACCCCCTCGTGAGGGCGGCAGACAGGTAGCCGGTCCAGGCGTTCCTGCGGCACATCAGGGCCTAGGACGTCTCGACCGGGAGGCTCACGAAGTACACCAACATGCTCCACAGCACGTCGACCCTGATTCGGGTCCCCTGGAGGCGGTCTCGCGGCGCTTCACGAAGAGGGACTTCACCCTCGCGCTGGTGGTCTTGGTCTGCTTCTTTGCACTCCTCATCCTCGGCGCCCGCGAGATATACTCGTACTACTTTCTCCGCAGAGCTCCCTGACCACGCGACAACTCGGTGGCGCCCGGCTGGACCGCCGATGCCCGCCCCCCTGTGCCAGCCTGCATCGGGCAAGTCTGCTT
>JBJKSN010000131.1:0-27409 GCA_046703945.1 Nitrososphaerales archaeon
CCGCTGTGGCGAGCGTTTCAGCGTTCGGTGCCGCCCACATGAGAGGATTCGGGGTGCTCATGGCCGTCTACGGGCTTCTCATGCTGTTAATCGGGTTCGCCATGGGGGGAATGACATCAGCCGGAGGGCAGGAGTCGCTGCTCGGCTTTGGCATGCTCTTGGTGGGGGGCCTCATGGCCATCAACGGTTTCATGATGCTGAGGGAAGCCGCGCTCACGCCGGCCGCCATGTACTAGGCGACCGCGGCTGGGCCGTTCATCTTAAAGCGACGCGGGGCACGCGGTCTAGCCATGACCGTGAAGCCAGACGGGACCGTGAAGCCTCAGCCTGTAGAGAAAGCCGTCAGCACAGAGATTGAGTGGCTGGTCGACAGGCACGACGGGGCGCCCAACTTCGAGATGAGGAGGTTCAGGATCAAACCAGGAGGGAGCATCCCAAAGCACTTCCATCCCGAAATAGAGCATGAGCAGTATGTGTTGCGGGGGCGGTACAGGGTGGGAATCGGGGGCCAGGTCCACGAGGTGAAGGAGGGGGACTCCATCTACATCCCCAAAGGCACACCGCATTGGTATCAGAACACCGGGGACCAGGACGCGGAGTTCCTCTGCATAATACCCAAGACGGAGAAGTACGAGTCAGTCTATCCAGAAGAGTAAGGAGTCAGCATTGGCCGAGGAAGGTGGACCAGAAGGCATCCCCTGGCTTCACGCCCCGAAACGCGAACCGTAAGCGACATCCTACTTCGAGGAGGCTGGTCTCGGAAGCTGAACCAAGGCAATCTCCTGCTCCGGACTCCCTGCTGGTGCCATCATCTCCGCCCGCCGCCGCGGGCTCAGAGTTCTTATCTCCCAGGTCTGAGGTGACAATCGCACGATGAACGAGCCCACGAAGAGCTTTCTCAGGTCGGCGTACAAGGAATATTACTTCCGTGAGGCCGCGGCCATCGAGTTCCCATCCGAGATCGAGGCGAGGGAGTTCGGATACATGCCCTTCGGCGGCGGGATGGTCCGCCACCTGTCATTCAGGAACGAAGGGGAGGCGGTCGCGGAGATTCTGAAACAGTCGCCGTCTTCGGTGTACTGTTCGAACGCGCGCTATGCGAGTCCCACCCGGCCCATCGACGAGAAGGGGTGGGAAGGCGCGGAGCTGATTTTCGACATCGACGCCACCGACATCCCTACTCCATGCAAAAAAGGGCATGACATGTGGTACTGTGAGAAGTGTTTTGCTTCGGGGAAGCTCCCCCGGCCGGCCAAGTGCTCGAAGTGCGGTGGGCCAACAGCCGAGTTCCACGGCACGTGCGAGACCTGTCTGGAGGCGGCCAGGGTCCACACCATGAGGGTCGTCAGCCTCCTCATGGAGGACTTCGGGGTGGACCGGGAGTCTATCCTGATTTACTTCTCGGGCAACAGAGGATATCACTTGCATGTCCACGACGGAAGGTTCGAACAGCTGGACCAGCTCGCCCGCGGCGAGATCGCTGAGTATGTCCGTGGGTCTTCCCTGCCCTCCAACCAGTCCATCGCCTCGACCCTCCGTCGCAGGCAGCAGGCAGGCCCAGTAGGCTCGGGATGGACCAGGAGGATAACGAAGTATGTCGACGAGCGCAGAGAAAGCTACGAGGGCACCTTGCAGAAGCTAGTGTCAGAGGCGATTACCTCTCAGCGCGCCTTGGTGGACTCTTCGGTGACCACCGACATCCACCGCGTGTTCAGGCTCGCAGGCACGTTGCACGGAACGACGGGGCTCTCCAAGATGCGGGTGGCGTCCACGGACAGCTTCGACCCACAGGAAGAGCCATTCGTCCTGAGCGCAAAGCCGGTGAACGTCGCAGTGTCTTTTTACCCCCAATTCAGGGCCAGGCACAGAGACTTTGGGCCCTACAAGTCAGTCACAGTCGAGCTGCCCACGTTCGCGGCGGTACAGATTCTGACGAGGGGTCTAGGCGATGTGGTTTGATTGCCTGAAGCAACGCTCGAATACTTGAAACGCAGGCTCGAGTTGGAGACGCACTCGGAGGGACTGCTCCCCCTCCCGTCTGACTTCTACGCGGGTATCTCTGCATACAGCCAGAAGCTGAAGAGGTCAGCGGGCTCCGGGGCGTCTGACGTGGTCGTCCGTCTGGCCGCCGTCCAGGCCAAAATGATAGAGTCCATGGTCAGGCAGCTGCTGCAGCTCCGGACGGCCAAGGCCATGCGGCAGAATGCGGTCCTGCAACTGCTTCCGGAAGAGAGGTATGTCTGCTCTGCAGAGCAAAAATTCGAAAGGCGTTTCCAGACCCTGGTAGAGGCGATTTCCGCGGGCCAGCCCTCCTTCGTTGAGTTCGCTCACATGTCAGAGAACCAGAGAAGCATCACGGTAAGGTTCGTGAAGCACGTAAACGAACTTGTGGGATTGGATCTGAGGCGCTACGGCCCATTCGACCCTGAGGACGTAGCTTCAATCCCTGCTGCCAGCGCAGACATCCTGATAGCAGGGGGAGACGCTATCGAAGTCACAACAAGGGACGACGTATGAGCCTGACGCTGCGCACAGGCTAGCTGTACGAACGCCAGGTGTGGTTGCACTTCACGCACCTGTAGAACTGGGTGGGCGGCTCATCCCCACTTCTCGTCTGCAGGAACCACCAGAACGCTTCGTTGTGCCCGCACTTCGGGCAGTCGATCTTCGTCGTCGGGAGAGAATTGAGCTTCTCTTCTTTCTCTCCCACCACCTTGATCTGGGGGGTGTTGGAGAGCTCTTCCTCAGTCTTCTGGACCAGGGCGTTCCCCTCCTTCTTCGAGTATCCGCAGTTGTCGCAGATGTAGGTGACTGACACCTCTCGCGCCCCCTTCACCTGCTTTAACTTGAGACGCGTCCCGCACTTCGGGCAGAACTTCAGCTCGACCCACCACTGAGCGCTTTCTTTACTTCGTCGTAGAGCTCCTTGGTGGTCCCCATGGCCCTGTCGACGCTGTTCGCGAAGGCCTTCTCGGGCTTTACCCTCTGTGATCTGACCTTCAGCACGAGCTTCTTGATTAGAGGGTGGGGTGGGAGCACTCCGGCAAAGGTCACGCTCTTCTCCTCCAGAAGCTCGTGGTGCACTATCTCAGCCAGGGAGTAGTCTTCCCCAGTGATTTCCACTGTGAGGCCCTTCTCGTCTTCGCTCGTGGTCTGGACCTGCATATTTTGCCTGACGGGCCCTCGACTTCTTGTTATTAAACAGATAGCAGGGTGTATCTCTCAAGCGATCGGCCGAGGCCTAGGGCTCGATGGGGCGGGTGCCGAAGTCCCTGGCGAGTTTCCTTTCTTCAACGTTGCCACATTCGTCGCACTTCAGTCTGGTCGCGTTCCCCTTGAGAAGCGGTCTCCCACAGCTTGCGCAGAGGGCTGCTACGACCCCCATGTCCGGTTCGTCTATGGTGAGGTGGATGATTCCATTGACCAGGCTGAAGACGCGGCATCTGACGATGTCTCCTGGCTTCACCGGAGTTGTCCTCCTCGCCCCCCTCCCTCCGCCCGACAGGCCTCTCAGAGAGAGCATGCCGGTGAAATCCTTGTAGGTGGGCTTCCCATTGAGAAAGAAGATGTGGACGTTCGCCGAGTTCGCCTGGGCCCCCTCGACCCGACCTGTGATCCAGTCGTCGATTCGGATCAGCTCAGGCTCCGCAGCCGGGCGGACCGAAATCTCCATGTTCCTGGTGTTCTTCACCACAGAACCCGCCCTCAAGGCCCTGATCTGCCCAGAGACGTCGTAGGTATGCGGACCGGGGAGGAACTCCTCTGACACCGCGAGTTTGTCCCCTGGAAAGACCGGCTGCGCCTTCTTCTGGTCTTTCATTTCTTTACCAGTCCCACCGTGAGTTCGATCCATTTCGCACGCTCAAGGAACTCCCCCGGTTCCCTCCCCTCAATAAGTGCGACTAAGGCGTCCGCCTGGGGGATGGAAAGCACCGGCCTGTCGAATGTGAACCCGTCCACCGATATCCTGGGACAGGCGGTCTGGACAAACGCCTCGATCTCCCTGTGGGGAGCGAGACGCTCCGCGGTGACGTCTCGCATGGCCAAACGAATCACTCTCCTCCCGTTCATCTCAAGGCGCTTCGTTATCCACTCGCTCCGCCCCACCATTTTCTGGCCCTCTTTCATTCCTGTGATGACGCCGAACACCCGGGCGTCCCTTGCCTTGTAGACCGCCAGTATGGCCCTCTTCCTCCTCTCGTCGGCAGCGGCCTGCATGTCGGTCACCTCGTCCATGTAAGGGTCGAGCATGAACGTGGGCTTCCCCGTGGCCAGCGCCAGTCCTACCGAGTGGAATTCGCTTTCCCCGAGGAAGGCAAAAGCGTCCACCTCGTCCCTCAGGGGAAATGGCGTGGAGAAGTCGCATCCGAACACCTGGCCCTCGAGCATCAGTTTGTTTCCCCGGCCTACCGCGACTTTGAATCCCTTTGCCTCCAGTTGTTCTTTCACCGGGCCGAGCTGGTGGAGATGCTGGCTGAACGTCGCGAGGCCTATTCGCTTGTATGGCGCCAGGCTCTTCGCCGCTGTCTCTACGACCTCTCCGAACTCCACGTCGTCGGTCGCGTCTATCAGGTAGGTGTAGTCCCCTACCTCCTTGACTGCCGCGTTGTGGCCTATGTGCAGGGCTATGTCGGCCTGCAGCTTCTCGACGTCATCGTCGACGGTGTCGCAGACCCCAAAACAACTGTCTCCGGACATTATCGCTGTGACCCCGTACTTCTCTTTCACATGCTCCATCAGCTCCTTCGTCTGCTTCAGCAGCCCACCGGGCGCGTTGACAAGCACCACCCTCGGCTTTTTCGCCTCTATTATTTCGAATACCCTTTTTTCATCTATCCTGACGGTCATGAGTCGACAGTTACCTCGGCTTGTAGGTCGCTGTTCCGGGGCCAGATATATAGTTGGAGGAGGTCCTGACATCGGCCGACCAAGGCCGGGAGCGCCGCCCACCAGCGGACCACGAGGCTGACGCCCTTTCACCAGGGTCATCGCCCCCGGTTGTGGGGACATAGAACGCCGCCCTGACGGGGCTCAGTTCATTTAGCCGCCTATGTGGGAGCGCCCTGCATGGCTGAGAGCGAACGTGGGGTCTTCGGCCTGTCCCGCTCCCTGCTTCTGAACAGGAACATCAGGGCGATTGCCATCACCGGCCTAATCTCAGGCGTCTATATCGGGATGCTCAACGTAGCCCTCCAGCTCTTCCCCGGGACCCTGGGATTCGGCGTGGCTGCCCTGGGTGTGCTCCAGGCCTTGGGCAATAGGTTCTCGGGGGCGGCGGCGACCCTCGTCCAGCCGCTGGCGGGGCACTACTCAGACCTGCACACCCGGAAGCAGTCTATCCTCCTCGGGAGCGTCACGACAATCGCATCCATGGTCTGTTTCATGGGGGCGGCGCTTTCGCGGGACGGTTATCTGGTCCTCGTGGCTTTCGTCCTATATGGCGTCTCTATACTTGGAAGCCCAGCGTCCCAGGCCCTGGTGGCCGAGTCGGTCAGCTTGGACTCGCGCCAGATGGACATCGCTTACAGCCTGGTCTTCTTCCTTGGCACAGTGCCGGGGGTGGTCTCTCCCTACTTGGCGGGGGCCATGGCGGAGACCTATGGCTATCTGCTGATCTTCACCGTGGCCGCGGTCCTCGAGTCGCTGGACCTCTACATCTACTGGAGGGGGCTTACCGAGACCAGGCACATAGTCGCGGCGGAGCCTGGTCAGGGGTCAAAGTTCTCGCTGAGGGAGGCTTTCACCTTCCCCCGGTCTTCCTGGGGTTACTTCGGAGCCCTGGCCATGGACGCTTTCGCCTTCGGAATCAGCTCCAACATCATCTATGCCATGGCTGAGGACCAGTTCCACTTCACAGCTTCTGACGTCGGGCTGCTGATCGCCGTGTGGTACCTCGCGATGCTCGCTTCCCAGTACCCCGCCACAAGGGTGCTCATCAGGCTCGGACCGAAGAGGACTCTGATGCTCTCGGAGGCGCTGGGGACCCTGCTGATGGCGGGGTGGGCCCTGTCCCGCTCCCTCCCGGAGTTCATAGTGTTCTCCGTGGTCTTCGGGGTTTCGGTGACGACCTGGGTGCCTGGGGTATCCTCTCTCCTGATGACGCACTCTCCTCCCAAGACGCGGGGAGGGGTCGGAGGGAAGGTGGCCGCGTTCAGGGGTCTGGTCGCCTTTCCCGCACCCATAATCGGGGGCTTCCTCTTCCAGTATCTCGGTTACGAGGCCCCCATCCTCGCCAGCCTCGTGGGGACCGTGGTCTGCGTCACCCTCATGTTCAGATATCTGCCTGAACGCCCCATGGCAGGCGGGGAGGGAGCGACGTGACCGCCAGGGTCCCCATCAGGATTGGCGACGCCGGGCCCAAAGGGAGGGGCGTGTTCGCCGCCAGGCGCATCGCGCGCTCGACATCCCTCGCGACCTTCAAGGGGACCCCGAGGTGGATCTGGGATATCCCAAAAGAAGCCTGGCCGTACACAATACAGGTTGACTATGACAGATATGTCGTCCCCAGAAAGAACAGCGTGGGGTGGTACATCAATCACTCCTGCGACCCGAATTGCGTCATTTCGGGGCTCTCCATCGTCGCGGAGAGAGACATACAGAAGGGAGAGGAGCTCACATTCGACTATTCCACAGATGTTGACTGGGCAGGCTTTGAGATGGCCTGTAGCTGTCAGACCAGTCTTTGTCGTGAGACTGTGAGGGCCTACCGGTTCCTCCCAGGCGAGCTGAAGCAGAGATACGGGAAGTCAGTCGCGCCCTTCATCCGAAGGCGATATCGGATTACGTGACCTCTTGGACCACAAGTGCTGCCGGTGGAGGCCGGCTGCCCCTGCCGTTCACCTGCCCGGAGGGCGCTGTGACTCACGCGACCTTCCGCACGGCTGGCTTGGGTATAAGATACGCGCCCACGGCAGAGGCCACAGCCAAAGCTGCCATCCACTCGAACGCGAGGCCTAGCCTCCCGTAGCTGTCCAGCAAAATCAGGTTGATGAGCAGGGGGCCCATGGCATTTCCGCCGGTAGCCCCAAGCCCCCAGACGAGGGAGTTGCTGAGGGTCGACCCGTTTTCCTGGCCGTAGGCTGCCGCAAGAGACATCAGCAGGGGGAACCCTGTGTAGGCGAAGAAGCCGAAGAGGGAGAGCAGGGCGACGCTCCACAGCCCGACTGTGTTGACGTACCCTACCATCGACGCCGCTGCGCCCACCGCGGAGATCGCCAAAACGAGCCGCCCATCGAACCTGTCGACCAGGCGCCCGAAGATCGGCTGGCCGACTATGGCAGAAGCGTAGAGCAGGGTCATGGCCAGGCCCAGAGGCGCACCCAGGCCGAAGCCTCGCTGCTGCGTAAGGAACGTCGGGATGTAGGCTGCGACGCCTCCGAGTGCGGCGGACCTTACGAAAGATACCACGACCAAGATGATCATGGGTCCGGTGAGGGCGCCGCGGACGGATTGTCCCTGGGCGGCCCCGCTTGGCCTGCTGACCTTCGCAGGACCGAGTCCCGTCCAGATGAGCATCGCGGCTCCGATCCCGACGAGCCCGAAGAAGCCCATGGAGCCAGGGACCGTGAACGCGGCTGCGGCAACGACATAGAGGGTAGGATAGATGGCCCGGCCCACGCTCCCCATGCCTCCGTTGAGGCCAAGGGCCCGCCCGGCAGACTCCCGCCCGAAAGACGACTGCAGGATGCTCCCTCCCAGGGGATGGTAGAACGAACTCCCGAATCCCATGGCTAGGTCGCACGCGAGGGCGGCAACGAACAGGTAGGCGCCCCCAAGATAGACCATCGACGCGTAGAACCCTATCAGTCCCGCCCCCAGGAACCCTATTCCCGCTGCCATCAGCTTCCCAGTCTCTCCTGTCCTGTCTGCACGCCTGCCGACCAGGACGCTGGATGCCCCCGAAGTGAGGTAGAACAGAGAGAGGAGGACAGAAACCTCCACGAAGCTCGCCTTGTACAGCTTGCCCAGGACGTCGACTATCAGGGGAAGCAGCAGCACCGAGCCGTCGTTGACGAAGTGCCCGACAGACGTGAAGCCGAGGGCTCTGGCCTTGCTCACGCCAGAAGGGTGACCCGGTGGACTCTCACCCGTGCCGGTACGCCTCTCTAGTCCTCTTCAGCAATCTTCCGCTCAGTCCCGGCGCACCCCCCACGGCCCGGCTGGCCAGGTAAATCTTGGAGCTCTCCTCGAGCACTTCCAGCCTGGACGCGGCCTCGTGTAGGTCCTTCCCCAGCGAAAAGAAACCATGGTTCTTTATTCCGATGACATCGCACCTCTCCAGCTGGGCCGCTATGGCCTTGGCGCCTTCTTCTCCAGGAACGGCGAAGTCCACCACATCCATTTCCCCAATCATCACAGCGTGCTCAGGTGTCATGATGGGTATGCGAACCCCTGCGCTGGCAAGCCCGACGGCGCTGGGCGGGTGACCATGGACGACCGCCCTCACGTCATCTCTGGTCTTGTAGGCGGCCATGTGGGTGGCGAGCTCGCTTGATGGCCTCCCCCTACCTATGACCTTCCCCCCTATGCCTACCCTGACCAGGTCGCCGCGGGCCACTCCTCCCTTGAAGTAACTCGCCGGAGTGATCAGGAACTCATCTCCAGATCGGAGAAGGGCGCTGGCGTTTCCTCCTACTCCGGAGACCAGCCCACGCTCGTATAACCTCCTGATGGTCCGGGCAAGGTCATCTCCAAGAGACCGCGTTTCGTCCACGTTCCGGCCGCCCGGGGGGTTGCTTATTATGATGCGTCACGACGCCGGGAAAAGTCCTGTCGAAGCCCCAGCCTAGCCAGCCGCTCTCCGTGTCGGAGGTCGAGCCCCCCGAGGCGGAGATGAAGGCTAGTAATATCTAGCAGCCAAGTACTCGGTCAAGCCCTCGAGGCGGGCCCTGGCTGGGCCCTCCGGCACCGACTTCAGGACGCCCTTGGCCTCGGCCGTATGCATTTCCACCTTCTTGCGTGCATAGTCCAGAGACCCCTTCCCAACGATCAGGGAGCGTAGCCTCACGACTTCTTCTTGGGCGTAGGGGCCTCGCCGGTTGGTGAGGCCTGCCACGAAACTCAGTTCCTCAGGCGAGCAGCGGCTGACGCAGTGCATCAGGACGAGGCTCTTTTTCCCTCCTCTCAGATCAGTGAATATCGGCTTGCCCAACTCGGACTCCTCACCCATGATGTCCAGCGTATCGTCCTGGATTTGATAGGCCAACCCCGCCTCTTCGCCGAATCTGCCCGCCACCGCGGCCTCGTCATCGGACGCCCCGCCGACCAGGGCTCCGCTGGCGCAGGGAGCGCTAAGCAGGCTCGACGTCTTCAGCTTGATCATCTCTTCGTACCGCTCCTCGCTCCCCAAGCTGCCGGAGGCCAGTTCCATGTCTATGAACTCGCCCCAGGTGGTGGCTCTGCAGGCGTCCCCCAGAAGGTCCAGGACCCTCGCGAGCCTGTGGCTCTCCAGTCCCTCATACCTCGCAATCATCTTGGGGACGTTGAAGAGGAGCAGGTCGGACGCCAGCAGGGCGGTCGTCAGCCCGTACTTCGCGGCGATCGAACTGGTGCCCCTCCGCATCTCTGAGCCGTCGATTATGTCGTCCTGAACCAGTGCGCTAGCATGGGCAAGCTCGTAGGCCACGGCCAAGGGTATCGCAGGGGTATGATCCCCCGAGAAGGCCTCGCACCAGAGCAGCGCGAGCACGGCCCGCACTCGCTTCCCTCCTGCGGAAACGGCGTCGTGCACCGCTCTCTCAAGCGGGGCAGACGCTCCCGGCGGGGCCAGGTCCTCCAGAGCCGAGTCAACGGGACCGACGTAGTCTGCCAGCCACGAAGCCAGGTCAGGGGTCTGCACGTCACCCACCTGGTCCAGGCATTATGTAATGGGTGTTCCTCTCGTCCGCCTGAGGACCTCTGCCGGAAGCGAAGCCAGCTTCACTTTCACGCACCCCTTCTTCCCCGGGCCGCGCCTGAGACACCATCAGTGATATGCAACCGTCCGGTTCGTCATCGAGCATGTCGCGTCTTCTCAGCCTGGCCACCGCGAGGCAGTCCATAGGGGTCAGGGAGGTGAAGTGCGGCACCCTACTCCACAAGTTCGCGTACGGCGCCTCCACAGGCTACACCGCCAACCTGTACAAAGGGTGCACCCACGGCTGCAAGTATTGCTACGCTCCGTCCCTGACCAATGACGGCAGGTCCTGGGGGCGGTACGTGGATGCGAAGGTCAATGCTCCGGGCGTCCTAGAGCGCGAGCTCAGAGGGCTGAGGAAGGACGAAGTGTTCCTATCCAGCGCGTCAGACCCGTATCAGCCTGTCGAGGGCAGGTACAGGTTGACGCGAAGGTGCCTCGAGGTGCTGCTGCGGCACAGATTCCCCGTCTCGATCCTGACCAGGTCGCCTCTGGTCCTGAGGGACCTCGACCTGTTGAAGGAGTTCGAGTGGAGCAGGGTGGGGGTGTCGATAACAACCGTCCCGCTGAGGGAGTTCGAGCCAGGGGTCCCGCCGCTGGAACGGAGGGTGCAGACCCTGAAGAAGCTGGCCGACTCCGGGATCAAGACCTGGGTGTCGCTTGCTCCAGTGATCCTTGGCATCATGGCAGTCGACCTCGAGCGCCTGTTCGCCGACTTGAGCGCCGCCAAGGTGAGCTGGGTGTCCTTCGGTGTCTTGAGCTTCGCGGGCTATGAGGAGTCGAAGGCCATGTTCGAGGCCGCGTCAGGTATGAGTACGGGTCAGGCTCTGGCCGGGAAAGAGGAGGTCGTCGCCAGCCTTGCGATGCTGGCCCGAAGGTATGGACTGGAACCTAGAGGCAGGGCAAACGACTGGAAGCAAGCGCCAGGTCCATCCATGTCTCTGGACGGATTCGTCAGCTAGGACAGCCCGACCAGGGCGGCGCTCGCATCCCAGAGTCTCTGCCCAAGAGCCTTGTCCGAGGCCGCGGCCGCCGGCCTCTTCTCCCGTTTGCGGTCGAAGTACTTCCCCGTGACTCCTTCGAGGTCTGGCGACGAGGCCAGGAACACCGGTGACTCGGCTCCCTCTTCGGGGCTGATGAGAAAGAGCCGGGTGACCTTCGCTAGGAACGACAAGGGCCCGAGGGGCCTCCCCCAGATGTTTGTCGCCACGGCGCCTGGGTGTAGACAGTTGGCCGTCACCCCAGTCCCTCTCAGTCTATCGGACAACTCACAAGCGAAGACGACCTGGGCCAACTTCGCCCGTGAGTACGCCTTCATTACGCTGTATCCCTTCGTCATCTGCAGGTCGTCCAAGTCGATGACTCCGTCATAATGGGAAACGGAAGACACGAGCACGACGCGCGAAGGTGCGCTCTTCTTCAGCACGCCGAGGAGCATGTTGGTCAGCAGGAACTGCGACAGGTAGTCGACTTGGAACGTTGCCTCAAACCCATCCGCCGTCACCGCCCTCGTCAGGTTGGCCACCCCAGCGTTGTTGACGAGGACGTGCAGCGAGCCATGGCTCTCAAGAAACGCCTTGGCTAGCTCCCTGACAGACAGCAGGGAGCTGAAGTCGGCGAGAAGCAACTCCATGGGGCCGGCCGCGCCCTTCTGCCTGATGCGGGCCATCGTCTTCTCTCCCTTCGCCCTGTCCCTGCAGACGAGGACTACCGTCGCCCCCAGCAGCGCGAGCTTCTCGGCCGTTGCTCTGCCGATGCCCGAACTCGCCCCTGTCACCATGCAGACTCTGCCAGCCATCGACTCGGATCCCAAAGCTGTGTGCTGACGCTCCAGAGACGGGCCTCCTAAGCCTTAGCGCAAGGGCTCCATGCTGGCATACGACCCTTCTCCAATGTCCCTATCCCGTCCCTGCGCGCTCGTCCTCAATGAGGGCTCCTACCACGGAGTATGCCCTCAGGAATTCATAGCCTCTGGGCGTCATCACATAGTCCACCCCGTCGTCGCCCTCCTCTGCTCGGAGCAACCCCTTGTCCGCAAGGAACCGCAGGTACTTCTTGGTCCTGTCCAGGGGCGTATTTGACGCGTATGAGAGATGGGTTATCCTCCCCGAGCCGCCGTAGGAGTCTATAGCGCGTAGCAGAGAGTTGTAGATGTCAAGCTTCGACCTTTTGACTTTCATACCGGAGGGTTCGGGAGACTAGATACCCTCTCGAGCTGGTGAGCTAGGCTCACATCTTTGCCCAGGCGGACGTCTTCGGTGCACTGTATCACTCCCGATATCTTGCATGCTCTGCCGATTTCGGCCCGTCTGACATAGACGCTCCTGAGCGAGCAGCCGGCTTCGACCCAGAGGCTCTCCGCATAGACGTCATCCACCTCAGCGTTCTCCTTGATCCTGACCGTCTCTCCCACTATCGGTCCCTTCACCTTCGCCCTCCTGGCTATGTCGACCTCCTGCGCCCTGGAGCCCACAGAAGTAAAGAGACCGCCGCCCACTTCCAGTTTTTCTTCCGCCACGGCTTTCGTTGCTTCTAGCTCTCCGCCCACCCCTATCGAGTCCGCTTCCACCGTCCCACCGATTTTCGCCTTGCCGCCGACCGAGAGTCCGTCTTCGAGCTTCAGGTCCCTTGCCACCTCGAGGAACCCCCCGACTGAGATCATCTCGCCCTTCCCTGATTCCATGGTCACCCTTCCGCCTACGCGTATCTCCCCGAACGCCAGGCCGCCCGCCGACCTGAGGGCACCCCCCACCCTTACGTCCTCCACCACGCCTCCTCCCATCGCGGCTGTC
This sequence comes from Nitrososphaerales archaeon, assembly GCA_046703945.1. Taxonomy (GTDB): domain Archaea; phylum Thermoproteota; class Nitrososphaeria; order Nitrososphaerales; family Gagatemarchaeaceae; genus UBA183. The sequence continues at coordinate 12,688 of JBJKSN010000131.1, forward strand.
CCTCCTACTGTGAGGTCCTCGATATCCGCCTTGCCGGATATTTCGACCGTCCCTCCGACGTCCACATCTTCAGCTTCGATGGTCTCGGCCCGGAGGCTCCCGCCGACCCTTACGTCCTCGCAGACCAGAGCTCTTGCCTGGAGCGTCCCGCCGACTCTGATATCCTCTGACTCCAGCCTGGCCTTCGCTTCGAGCGTCCCGCCCACCTTCAGGTCCTCCACCCTGGCGTCTCCGGTCAGCACTGCCGTCCCCCCCACGCGCAGGTCTTCCACGTCCGTCTTCCCGTTCACTCTGACCGACTTCGGCACGTCGACATCGTCAGCCTTCAGGTCCCCTCCCACCTCGAGGCTCGCCCCGTCGTCGAGCCGTATGTCGCTGGCTTCTAGGTCACCCTCGACCAGGAGGTCTCCTTCTCCCCTCACCTCTCCGGCCCTCAGGCTCCCTTTGATAGTGGACCGGCTCTTGACCACGAGGACTCCGTGTACCACGACCTCCTTTTCCGATGGTGTCACGGTGGAGCCCTCGAGGCACAGGTCGCCATCTACCTCTGAGATGGTGGCCGTTCTTCCCCTGCCGACTGTTTCTTCGAACCCGCTCATCGGGCGCTAGCCGGCGCGACGGTGATATATTGGCGACTCACCTAAGGTGATTACCTCACGTGCCCTGAGTATTTAGAGCCGGGAACCCAGGTTCCCACTCATGTCAGAAGAGAGCGATGAGAGGCAAAGAGCGATTGAACGCAGCCGAGACACAGCCAAGACGTACGGCTACGCCCTGGTCATGCGCCGCTGAGGCCCAGGCTCTCGAGGCCAGGTCAAGGCCGGGGGTCGCAGGTCCGCACGGACCAGCCCGCGTCGGTTCAGTTTTCCTAACCTTTTGTTCAAATCAATCACTCACCCTGCCCTATACATCCCGAAGCCGCCCAGCGAGGCATGTCGCTGTTGGCCACGACAGAAGAAGCCGAGCAGGTTGCGAAGTCATGGCTGCAGAGGAAATACGGTAAGAGGCTGGGGAGAGTGAACTTCATCGAGGTCATGAAGGAGAGCGAAGTCTGGACTGTGAAGGCGAGCGTCAAGCTAGCTTCTGGAATCCTGCTCGTCAAACCTCACATAGTTCAGATAAAGATAGACTCAGGTTCGGCTCAGGTCGTCGGCTACTCTGAGACAGAGGCAATGCAGGCCCCCTGAAACGCTTATCGGACGCTCATGTCCGAGGCGCGCAGTCCGATGGTGCCCTGCGACTTTATCGAATTCTCCCTCGGCGCATGGATGGGCAGGTGACGGCGGGAGGTGGCCACCGAGCCATTACCGGGCATCAAGGAAATCGAAGACGCTTCCAGACAGATAGCGGGGGTGGCCAGCCGGACGCCCCTGATCGAGTCCAGACCGCTCTCCCGGTTGACCGGGCACCAGGTCTTCCTCAAGCTGGAGTGCTTCCAGCCCATCAAGGTCTTCAAGATCAGGGGTGCCTACAACAAGGTGTCCAGGGTGAAGGAGAGGAGCGTCGTCGCGGCGTCTTCTGGGAATCATGGAATAGCCGTGGCCTACAGCTCCAGACTGCTGGGGAAGAAGTGCACCGTGGTCGTACCCGAGACCGCCGTGCGGGAAAAGGTCGAGGCAATCGAGGACTGCCAAGCCAGGGTAATCAAGGCTGGGCGGTCCAGCGAAGAGCGCGATGCCAGGGCAAGGGAAATCGCGTCCGCGGAAGGCTCGGCTTTCGTACACCCATTCAATGACCACGACGTGATTGCCGGCCAGGGGACCTGCGGGCTCGAGATCACGCAGCAGCTCGCCGATTTCGACGCTGTCCTGGTGCCCGTGGGCGGAGGAGGACTGATATCCGGGATCTCGATTGCTCTGAAACAAACGGAAACGACCGCAAGGGTGGTCGGAGTGGAGCCGGCCGTCACGCCGAAACTGACCGCGGCCCTCTCTGCGAAGAGGGTGGTGCGGGTGGACCCGGCGCGCTCCGTCGCCGACGGGCTCATCCCGACCGCTCTGGGGGATCTCACCTATCTTGCCTGCTCGAAGTACGTCGACGACGCCCTCACCGTCTCGGAAGATGAGATCATCGGCGCCACAAGCGCGATGGTGAACGCCGCAAGAATCTTCGCCGAGCCTTCGGGGGCCGCTCCCCTCGCTCCCCTGCTGTCCAAGAGGGGAGGCCTCGGCGACAGGGTCGTCCTCGTAGTTTCTGGAGGGAACGTATCCCACGACCTCCTGCGAAAGGTCCTGGCTTAGCGAATCCCGCCTGAGCCGTAGAGGCCTTGCCAGTGAGACGGGCGTTCAAGGGGTTTGAAAAGAGCCCGCCGCGGTTTTCAAAACTGCCGCTTCAAGAACCTGGCTGGGCATACCCCCTGTAATGATCGGCGGACTAAGACGAAGACTCTCCAGGGACGTCGGGTACTCATGGAGTACAGACCAGGAACTGAAGCCGGAGGTCGCAGGCGGCCTCGAGATCCACGACGGCGGGGCGCCCCTGCTCCCAGCGCCGGAGCCTATTGCCGGCGGGGAGACAAATGACGTCAGCATGAAAGACTACTACAAAGGCGTCGTGGCGACAGCCATAGAGAGAGGGGGCTCCTGCCGAGGGCAAATGATGTCAGTGAACTGGCTCAGGATGATACTTGCAGGCCTTGAGTCTCGGCCCTACCCGCCGGATGCCCTGTGGGAGGTGGAGCAGACGGCGGTCACGGCCGGGCCTGGCGACGCCGTCCCTCCATACGCGGACCTGTTCCCGCTGGCAAGGAGTCAGTCCCACCGCTACGGTTAGGGCTGGACGGCGCCTCAGACCTCCCTGCACTCCATGGGGGTTGCCTCCGAGGGCCGTGGGTCTTGATGGCTGTTCCGTAGGGCGCCGTTCCCTCTGAGCGGTGGAAACCATTTAGCGGGGCCTCGCCAAAGTAGAACCCATGTTCGACGTCTCCCTGAGGCTGGACCACTCCCTCCCTTTCTGCAACTTCTCCAAACTCTTCCCAACCGTCGGGATACAGAGATGGTGCAACCTTCAGGTCGACATACTCGAGTTCCAGGTCCCCAAAGAAGAGGACGCAGAGAAGATCGAGGCTGCCCTGGCCAGCATGTTGAAGTCGTTTGGCGCCCGCCTGATCCGGTTCAACCGGTACTCTCCAAACAACATCGAGGCGGTGGTCGGGTGCAGGTGCGCCACAGACAACTCCACGGTCGCCATGATCGAGTGGGCGGAGTGCATACCGGTGATGCCTGTCAGCTACCGCGGGGGGTTCGAGCACTGTCGCCTGTTGGCGTTCACCAAAGACACGCTGAACGGCGCCCTGAACGCTCTTTCTAGGGTTTCCAAGGTCGAGGTAGAAAGCAAGTCGGTAGTGCCGAGGGAGTCAGCCAGAGGGGCGATCACAGTCCCCGTCGACGAGTTCCTGGGGGCCCTGACGAGGAAGCAGCTAGAGGCGTTCATCGCCGCCCTGCAGATGGGGTACTATGGCATGCCCAAGCGCACGACCATGGAGGAGATCGCGGCGAAGCAGGGCATGAGGAGGTCCACCTACGAAGAGCACCTGAGGAAGGCGGAGTTGAAGATTTTACAGGCTGTCAGGCCGTACGCCAGGCTCGCCTACGTGACATCCCAGAAGGACAAGTAGGTCACTGGTAGGGCGAGCCCTTGGTCTCCGAGACGTAGGGCCTGATCCTAGCCTCGATCATCTGCTTTGGCGCGGCGCCCACGAGCCCGTCCACGGGTTCGCCGTCCTTGAAGACCATGATTGTCGGAATCCCTTGGATGCCGAATTGCTGCGAGGTGAGTGGGTTGTCGTCGACGTTCAGCTTCGCAAAGGTGGCCTTGCCGACCATCTCAGAAGCGAGCTCCTCAAGCACCGGAGACACAACCCTGCAGGGACCGCACCAGGGGGCCCAGAAGTCGACTACGACTACCGGGTGCCTACCCAGCTCTTCCCGGAAGTTGGCGTCTGTCAGTTCGATCGGCCTTCCATCGCCCGCGGCGCTCCCCGCCTGGGGCCGCGCCCGCTGCAGCATCTCTTCGAACTTCTTCTCGTTAATCTTCTGCACTTCGTCGTCGAACGTCACGCATCAATCACTAGTCTACATGTCGGGGAGGGGGTGATTTAGGCATACAGCCGGCAGCCGCCGGCACGCTCCCAGGGCGACGCGTCGACCCGCATGTCACCCGAGGAACTTCTGGCTCAAGTAAGCCAGCAGCTTCTCGGCGTCGTAGGCTTCTCCGAACACCCTCTCCTGAAGCGCCTTGGGTGGATATATGGCTCCGAACCTATGAATCTTGGACCCCAGCCACTTCTTCAACTCGCCGACATCCCCTCCCTTCAGCGCCTCCTCAATCAGCGCCCCCTGTCCCATCTCGTGCCATATCATCGCCGCCACGATGTTCCCCAGGGTATAGGTGGCGAAGTATCCGAACGACCCCCCACTCCAGTGCACGTCCTGGAGCGCTCCCTCGGCGTCATCCCTGGGCCTGATGCCCAGGTACCTCTCGAACGTGTCGTTCCAGACCTCAGGGACCTCTGCGACGGTCACCTCGCCTCCGATGATCTTCTTTTCGACTTCGTACCTCACTGCGGTGTGGAAGTTGTAGGTGAGCTCGTCCGCGTCTACCCTGATGTAGCTCTTCCTGACGGTGTTGAAGTAGAGATAGAGCTGCTCCGCGTCGTACTTCTCGATGAACGGCAGGCTCTGCTTCAGGATGGGGCGAACAAGCCTGACGAAGCTCCTGCTCCTCCCCACGACGTTCTCCCAGAACCTTGACTGCGACTCGTGGACCCCGAATGACGCCCCGTCTGCGACTGGAGTGTAGGCAAGCTTCGGGCCCAGACCGAGCCCGTAGATCGCATGCCCGCTTTCATGGACCGTCGAATAGAGGGATGCCTTGAAGTCCTTCCCCTCGTACCTTGTCGTGATCCTCACGTCGTCTGGCGCGATCTGGGTCGTGAACGGGTGCGTCGAAACGTCCATCCGGAACCTTGTCATGGGCATCTTCAGCAGCCTGAGGACCTTCTCGTTCACCCTCTCCATCGCCGCAGTGTCGTAGGTGACCGACTCCAGCGGGTGCTTCGAGGGATAGATCCCGTTGGCCGCCACCTTCTTGAGGAGCTTCTTGCTCTCCGGTATCAGGGTCGCGTAGACCCTGTCGGCGTCGCTGACCGTAAACCCTTCCTCATAGAGGTCGATTAGCGCGTTGTACGGGTTCCTTTCATAGCCTAGCTTCTCGGCCATCTTCCTCTCGAGTTCGACTATCTTCTCAAGGTGAGGCCTGAAGAGCTTGAAGTTCGCCTTCTCGCGGGCGACCCGCCACACGACGGTCGCTTCAGTCGTCTCCCTCTGGATCTCGTCCACCAGCTCAGGTGGGATTTTTTGGAAGTAGTCCAGGCTCCTTCGAAGCACTCGCACGACCCCCTTTTCCATGTCGTCCAGGTCCTTTGCCTTCTCAGCCTTCCTCACCAGGGCGTCGAGGTCGACTGTGGCCTTCTGGACCATCATGGCAAGCTGGCCGGACGCGATCCCTCTCGCCTTCGCCCCTGCCTCGGGCATGTGAGTCTCCGTGTCCCATCCGAGCACCGCCATGGAGTGGCCAAGGGCCCACACCCTGCGGTACTCCGTCAGAATCTCTCGGATGACTGGGTTCTGCGCCAACGCTGCTCCACTGGTCCGCAGTTTGGGCTTTTATGTTTGCCAGGAGCGAAAAGGTTCTAGTCCCAGGGCTGGGGCTCCGCGTGGCTGTGACCCCAGAGGACCAGGAGACCTGGAAGCGGGCGCTCGTCCGATTCAGGACGGAGAAGGACGAGTTCCTGCGGTCAGACCCTGACTCGCCCTTCCCACCAGATGCGAGGCGCGGTTTCCCAGGCCTGAACTATTTCGAGCCTGACCCAGACTATCGGTTCGAAGCGAGGCTCCAGAGGCGTTCCAGCTCGGAGGGCGTGGTCATGGGGACCAGCAAGGGGACCCGCCAACTCTTCAACGAGGTGGGGTACTTCGACCTGGCGACCGGGGGGAACGGCTTCCGGGTCCACGCCTACCAGTCGGCCGAGCGGCCGGAGCCGACTGTCTTCATCCCGTTCAGAGACGCGACCTCGGGCAAGGAGAGCTACGGGGCTGCCCGCTATCTGGACCTGGAGGTCGAGCACGACGACGAGTACGCGGTCGACTTCAACTACGCATACAACCCATACTGTGCCTATTCCGACGACTACGTATGCCCTCTCCCGCCGCAGGAGAACTGGTTCAAAGTCGCGGTAAGAGCGGGCGAGCGCAAGTTCCACGAGTGACCGGCGGTCTCTGCCTCCGACAACGGGCGAAATCACCGACCAAGGGCCCCGCGCCCAGCGCCACAGGTTCGTGCTAGTAGATCATGCTGTCACTGATACGCAGCTTCTTTTTCTGGTCTAGGAAGCGCGGCCTGTCAAACCCCGCCTTTCTGGCCTGGCTCGCCGCCCAGAGTTGAGCGAGGAATACGCAGTGGAAGAAGCGTTCCATCCTGTTCCTCCCATGGGCCGAAGAGACTCGGGCCACAACGCCTTCTTTCCGAAGCCCGGTGGCGAGCCTCGCCGACAGACCAGAGGGGTCGAAGTGGCTGAACGCGTTGACAGCGTCACCTTTCTTCAGGGAGAAGAGCTCCAGGTGGCTGAACTCCTCGAGCAATTCTCCCTGGGCGCGGGCGCCGAGGAGCTCGTAGACCTTGGCTGCGCCGTACAGAGCCGCCGGATATGCCAGGGAGTTCCCGAGGAAGTAGGTGGCGCCTGTGCCCAGTGCGAACTCTCCGACCTGCTTCTTCGCCGCCTTGAATGTCCTGGCGAAGTCGCAGGAAGAGCGCGCTCCGGCCATTCTGAGGACGGCGAGGGCGGAGAGGCTGAATGACAGGATCCCCGGCGTCTTCGGCGTATATGTCATAGGAATCCTGACCGCCTTCCCCACTTGCTCGGCCAGAGGACTCCTTTCGTCGGCCGTCAGAGCATAGGTACGTTTCGCCGTCAGTTTCGCCGCTTTGGCCGCATAGACGTTGGACGCCGTCCTCCCGGATGCGGAGACGAAGAAGACGTCTCTACCTCTGGCGGTTCGTGGTTCGCTTCCCAGGCTGTAGGGGTCCATGGCCACGCACCGCCCTCCCGAGGCGTAGAACCCTGCAAGGGCCGCGGCGTAAGAATCCCCTGCCCCAACGAAGATCGACCCAGCGGGAGCTTCGGGGAGCTTCTCCCGTGAAAACGACTCGAGCGCACGCGCTTGCCCGCCGATTTCGACGAGTACGTCCCGAAGGCCTCCTGACGCCATCGCAGAACCGACGCCCGTGCGTCTAATAACATGGGCATCGGGCCGACCGGACAGAAAGGACCTTGGGTGCCACGCCAGAGTACAGGTTTCCGGCTCCGCTCCTCAGAGGTACCGTCGTGTCCAGGCCGAACAGGTTCATCATGCTCGTGAAGTCCCGAGGCAGGGTGCTACGGTGTCACTGCCCCACCACGGGGAGGCTGGGAGACTTGGAGCCAACGGGGCTCCCCTGCCTCTACTCTGTAGCCTCGAACGAGCAACGGAAGACCGCCTACACAGTCGAAGCGATCTCCACCTCACGCGGGCAGAGCTGGATTGGAATCAATCAGACGGCAGCAAACAGATACCTCGAGTTCTTCCTGAGGAACGGGTCTCTGGCCCGGCTGGCATCGGGCGAGGTCCGCCGCGAGGTCAAACTGGGGGCATCGCGCATCGACTTCCTCGTGGGGGACACATACGTAGAGGTGAAGACCCCGCTGATAACGCTCCCTGCAGGCAGAAGCGTCAGGAAAAAGAGGAAGAGCAGCAGGTTCGACTCGTTCGACAGGCTGATCCGGCACATGGGCGACCTCAAAGGTTCCCTCTCGGACGGCATGGGCGCCAGGGTCGTGCTGTGCTACCAATATGACGCCGCCCCCTTTCGCCCTCCTTCCCCCGACGGCTCGAATGCCAGGATACTGGCAGCCGCCACGTCTGCCGAAGTGGCTGGGGTCGAGAGATGGCAGGTGAACCTGAAGGTATCTGAGAAGGGCGTATCTCTCATCAAATACTTCAGGAGCCGCCCACCCAGAGGTCCCTGATCGGGCCTGTGAGCCCACTCAGCTCTCCGTGGCCGATTTCAGGGTGTTGACGTACTCGGTGACCACCTGGTGCGCGGGGTTTGACTGCAGAGCTTCGAGCCTGACTTTGGGATAGGCGCGCAGGGTTTCCCGCAGCCTCTGGAGAAGCTCGCTTGGGTTCTTCACCCGGTCTCTCCGGGTTTCGGAGACGACCGACTCGTGGTCGCATACCACGGTGAGCCCGCCGAGGGACCCCAACTCCTCTATCGCGAAGAGTATGGCCAGGACTTCTGCGTCATCACTTTCCTGGGCCTCGACCTGCCTCACGTTCCTCCTTCCGCCTCCCTCGACCACGTAACCGACGTAGGCCTCTCGCTGGAGCGAAGGATTATGCATGTTGAGTATCTTCGCGTCGACATAGACCCTGACAGCTCTTCGTCCGGAGATTTGCAAACCGTCCCCGACTCTCGCAAGCCATCCTCCCTTAAATAACTCGGGCCCCTGCTGGAGCCTGTGACCTCGGAGGTCTCTTCAGAGCCGGGGCGCCAAGCTCCCTTCACCGACCACGACTCATCCCCGTTGCAGAAGATGATGTGGTTCGGGGTGCTACAGCTCGCGGGAATGGTGGTTGCGTGGGCCACCACCTTCTACCTCTTCGGGAGCACGTTCTCGCACCTCGCCGCCCTCGGCACGGCAAACAACACGACTTCGGCCCAGACCGCGACAGCGCTGGGGCCCGTGTTCCGAAGCCTGTCTCTGGTCGTCCCGATAGCCGGGGCGGTGCAGATAGTCGCCCTTGCGATGCTCGCCGTCGGCTTCTGGGAGCTAAAGAAGGTCGACCACAGGTTTTCGGTGCCGTCCATCATGGTCATCGTCGCCATAATCGGCGGCGCGCTGGCCGTAGTCGGGTTGATCCCGTTCTTCGCATCCATAGCGAACCTCATAGCGCAGGGCCCGACAGCATCTACCCCCGGCCCCTCGGCGGCTCTTGCGTCTGCCCTCGCCTCTCTGATCGTCTCCTTCCTTCTGCTCTCAGTCGGAGGTTTGCTGATGCTCATCGGCTTCCTGGGGGGTCAGCTACTGGGACTCTGGAGGGCCGGGAACAGGTACAACGAGACGCTGCTGAAGGTGGGTGCAGTCTTCGCCATCTTCCCATTCCTCAACCTGATCGCGCCAGTGCTGGTCATTGTCGGCGCAAACCAGGCAAAGAACAGGCTCCGGGCAGCCCCCGGCTGAGGACGGGAGCTTTTGTCTCTGGACGACCCTGAAGTCTGGGCGAGGTTCATGAGCATGCTCTCCCCCCTCCCGGGGGAAAAGATACTCGACGTCGGCGCTGGGAAGGGAGAAGCGGCGGCCCGCTTGAAGACGTCCATGGACGTCGAGGTCTACGCCGTCGACCCAAACGAGAAGCGCGTCGCCTCCATGAGGAAGTCCTTCCCCTCTGTCAGGGCGCAGGTCGCCAGCGCCGAGCGGCTCCCCGCCCGAGATGCGGAGTTCGACCGAGCCTACGTGACCATGGCCCTGCACCACTTCGCCGACCTGCAGGTGGCGCTGGGCGAGATCGCGCGTGTTCTGAAGCCGGGAGGAACCTTCGTTGTCCTTGAAGTGAACCCTGGCTCTCCTCTGGGGCTGGTCTTCAGGGTCCTAGGCAGGCTAGCCGGAGAGCAGATGCACATGATGGGCATCGAGCAACTGGCCGCAGCTGCCCGCGCTTCTGGGTTGTTCCAGGTCGTCAGCACCTACAATTTCGGATCACGCTACCTCCTGGCGCTCGTGCGGCTTGACCATCGTGGCCAGTCTCCTGGCAACTTGAAATCCGGCCCCTTCTGACTGTCAGGCAGGCACGAAAATGCCGCGCTTCAAACTCGGTCCGAACTCTGTGGAGTACTCGGTGGTCAAGGGGACGAGCCGCAGGTACACGTACTTTCGCTTCCGACCTGACCTGACTCTGGAGGTGGTGGTCCCAAGAGGGAGGTCTGTGGACGCGGAGAAGGCCATCAAGGGCAAGACCTCTTGGCTGCTGAGGGAATACGAACGGATGTCGATGACGAAGCAGATCTTGCTTGACGATGCGGTCATGATAGGCGGGACGATGCTCAGGGCTGCGTTCCACCCCCAGGCTGCGGACGTGCTCGTCCCGGACGCCCTTCGGATGGTCGTGGACGTCTATACCGACGACCCAAGGAGGTTCAAGGAACTCGTCCGCAGATGGTTCCTCAGCGAGACCTCCGCCTACGTCGTGCGGAGGGTGACCGAGTTCGCCCCCCGCGTAGGTGTCAAGCCGGCCAAGGTGGACGTGAGGGAGATGTCCAAGTGGGGTTACTGCACCAGAGGCGGAAGGCTTTCTTTCAGCTGGCAGCTGATAGCACTTCCTGAGCGGCTCAGGGTATACGTGGTCCTGCACGAACTCACCCACCTGCTCGAGTTCAACCACTCCGCCGCCTTCAGGGAGAGGCTCGGTGAGGTACTCCCTGACTTCCGCGACCTGGAGAAAGAACTGGACCTCTTCGTACCCTACGACCGGTTCGCACCATAGCGCAGCGGCCCGAGCGGGGCCGTCTTCCGTTTAGGCTCCCTGTTCCTGCTTCCTGAACTTTCGTCTGTTCCTGAGGCTGACGATGACATAGAGCACGAAGATGACGGCGATGACTACCGGGCTAGCGAAGAGCCTGAAGTAGACGAGCGCGACTACGATGGCGGCTATGATGGGGAGTACGATGAGGAGCGTGGTTCTCGGAGACATTCGGGCAACCAGGGGCCCAGGCGCCTGTGATAAATGAAGCCAGAGGGTCGAAACTGAAAGCGGCTCGGCGTCAGATTAATACGCGCCCCAATTCGGACGCCCCAGCATTGAAGTACAGAAGACTCGGCAGGGCAGGAATCAGGCTCAGCGAGCTCTCGCTCGGCGCCTGGGTGACCTACGGCGGGCAGGTAGGCGAAGAGATGGCGGCGAAGTGCATGTCGAAGGCTTTCGACCTGGGCGTGAACTTCTTCGACAACGCCGAGGCCTATGCTGGAGGGAACGCAGAGACCGTGATGGGTAACGTCATCAAGAAGCTGGGATGGAAGAGGTCTGACATAGTCGTCTCAAGTAAGGTCTTCTGGGGGGGAGACGGCCCCAACGACACAGGCCTCTCGAGGAAGCACGTCTACGAGGCCTGTAGGAACTCGTTGAAGCGCCTCCAACTTGACTACCTAGACCTGTTCTTCTGCCACCGCCCAGACCCGAACACTCCCATAGAGGAGACCGTCCGGGCCATGGACGACCTCGTCCATCAGGGACTGATACTCTACTGGGGGACCTCAGAGTGGAGCGCAGCCGACATCATGCGCGCTCATGGGGTCGCAAAGGAGCTAGGGCTCACTCCCCCGCAGATGGAGCAGCCACAATACAACATGCTCCACCGCGAGCGCGTGGAGAAAGAGTATCTCCCTCTCTATAGGGAGATAGGGCTGGGCACGACCATCTGGAGCCCTCTCGCTTCTGGCCTGTTGACAGGCAAGTACAACGCCGGGGTCCCTCCTGGGAGCAGGGCCTCCCTCGAAGGCTACGGCTGGCTCAGGGAAGAGGTGATAACACCAGAGAACATCGAGAAGGTCAAGGCGCTGGAGCCCATAGCCAAAGAGCTTGGCTGCACGATGGCACAGCTTGCGCTGGCCTGGTCTAGGACGAACGACGACGTGAGCACCGTGATGACCGGCGCCACCAAGCCCGAGCAGGTGGAGGAGAACATGGCGTCCCTGGACTTCGTCTCCGCCCTCAAGCCCGACGTGATGGAGCGGATCGAAAAAGTCCTCCAGAACAAGCCGGACCTCGGAGCCGGCGACTAGGTTGGACACCTACGACGCCATCTCGACCAAACTCGACGTGAGGGAGTTCGCCTCAGGGCGCGTAGCCGACGGGACCAGGGCCAGGATACTAGAAGCGGCGCGCCTCACAGGCTCGTCGATGAACTCGCAGCACTGGCGGTTCATCCTAGTCAGCGACCGGGGAAACCTGGAGACCCTAGCTCAAGACAGCACGACGGGCTCCTGGGTGAAGGGGGCTGACTTCGCGGTGATCGTCAACGTCGACCCCAGAGTCCCAGGGTCGGTCATCGACGCAGGTAGGGCGGCCCAGGACATGCAACTGGCCGCCTGGAACGAGGGGGTGGCCTCCGGCGTGTTCACAGGCGTGAAGTCTGGAGAGCTCAGGAGAGACTTCGCCATCCCTGACGGCATGAGCTCGGCCATAGTCGTGGGATTCGGCTATCCGAAAAGGAAACTCATCGGTCGCAAGAAGAGGGAGCCGCTGTCGGCAGTGGCCTTCCTGGAGAGGTTCGGGAACCCCATCCCGAAGGACCTGGCCGAGCCGACAACAAAATAAAGACCGTCTTCATCAACCGGCACATGGGCTTGTCCATGCTCGGTCTCGGTTCCCCCGCACCCGACTTCATGCTGCCAGGGGTGGACGGGAAGGACTACTCAACATCGTCCTTCGCCGGCAAGCCGGTGCTCGTAGTAGTGTTCTCCTGCAACCACTGTCCCTATGTGAAGGACTACGAGGATCGCATGGTCGCCATCCAGCGAGACTACGCAGCCAGGGGAGTCCAGCTCGTGGCCATCAATTCAAACGACGAGGAGTCATATCCTGAAGACAACCTCTCCGCCATGGTCGAGAGGGCGAGGGAGAAGGGATTCAATTTCCCCTACTTGAGAGACCAGACCCAGAAAGTTGCGGAAGCCTATGGGGCTGTCTGCACCCCCCACGTGTTCGCCTTCGACAAGGGCAGGGTCCTGCGCTACCGGGGGAGGATCGACGACTCCAGGGACCCTTCCAAGGTCACCACGCACGACCTCAGGAACGCCATCGACGACTTGCTGCAGGAGAAGCCGGTAAGGGTCCCTGACACTAGGCCCTTCGGATGCAGCATCAAGTGGTTCTCTGTCAAGCCGTCCTAGGCTCAACACCAGCTGACGATGAGAAAGTCACGCCTTCGCGGCCCAGGTCCATCCCGCCCCTCCCATCACGCTCTGTCCGTCCTTGCGCACGAGCCGCCCCACTCCCGTCGTTGGACGCAAGGGTCGGCCTGGCCACGGGGTGGGAAGCATGTCTTCTCCTGAGATGGTGCGACCTAATGAGACAGGCGGACGAGCTTCCGGGCGGCTGCGGGTCAGGCGTAGCGCTGCTGCCGGAGCCAGGAGTGTATGGCGAGGGTGGCCACCGCTTCCATGGTGGTATTCCTTTCTTCGGCAGCCTTGCGGAGGCCGTCAGCCACCCTCGGGTCGAGCAGGATCTCAAGCTTGACCGCATGGAGATAGACCGCCTCCTTCTTGATGTCCTCCATGGGGCGTTGCGGGGCCATGACGAAGTGGCTCACCACACTCTCCGCTTCGGGGCTGGTCAGCGGCGCGATGGTCTCGGCTAGCTCCTTCAGTTGGGTCGCCCTCTCTCTCCTGGGGAGCTCCTGGACGGTCGGCGCTTCCTCGGCCCGGTGGAGGAACGTCGCATGCCTCACCGGCAGGACGCCTTCCTTCCTCTCTTTGGGAAGAGGAGCCTGTTTCACCGTGATATCGGCTCTGGTCTCGCTCCTGATCTTCCGTACTGCCTCCACTGCGCTTACCCTGTCTTCGACGTACTTTCTCGATTTGCCCAGGGCCCTGGCGACCTGGTCTGAGGTGCCATAGGCGCGCGGGTTTACCTTCCTCAGCGCCTGGATGGCATCGTACTCTTCCTCAGGCTCTATCTCCCTCCTCTGGATGTTCTCGACCAGGGAGACGATGATCGCCTCCTCGTCGGTCATGGGTCTCACGATGGACGGAATCTTCTTGAGCCCTGCGATCTTGGACGCTTCAAACCGCCGCGACCCGACGACCAGCTCGTACCTTCCGCCGATGGGGCGGACTAGGACCGGCTCCAGAATGCCCTTCTCCTTTACAGAGTCTACGAGGTCTCCCACGTCTCCGGGAGATTTGCGCACGTTGGTCTTCCCGACGAAGAGCTTCGATATCTCGACAGACATTATGCTCCCGGTCTGCTCCTTCCAGTTCTCCTGCGCCGAACTGAACTTCGTCATGGAGGTCAATGACACGAAATCCGCGGCTCCTCTTAAGACTATCCGGCAGAACGCACAGGGCGGCCTCAGGTTTATACTCAAGGCCTCGGCTCTCTCGTTGATGCTCACGAAGGAGGAGATGGAGAAGAAGAAGGCTCAGCTGGACCGGGAGGCGGTGAACGTCTGCTTCCTCAGGGGGACAGAGGCCCCTTTCACAGGCAAGTACTGGGACAACCACGATGCAGGGACCTACCACTGCGTGGTCTGCGGCGTCCCGCTCTTCGGCTCTGACACCAAATTCGAGTCTGGCACGGGCTGGCCCAGCTTCTTCCAGCCAGTCTCTGAGGGTACGATCAAGGAAGAAGCGGACCGCAGCTTCGGGATGGTCAGGACCGAGGTCTCCTGCGCCAACTGCGGCGTCCACCTCGGCCACAAGTTCGACGACGGCCCCAGGCCCACCGGGATGCGATACTGCATAAACTCGGCGGCGCTCGAGTTCAGGAAGGGCTGACGCGACCAACGCCGCGTCACAAGCCGCCCGGGCCGCCTACCTGCCTGCCTGGGGATGATACCAGACGACCTGGCCCTTTCTGTTCCCAGGCCCCAATGAGACCGGTGGCGACCGAACAGCTCGGCTGAACAA
>JBJKSN010000132.1:0-6508 GCA_046703945.1 Nitrososphaerales archaeon
GCCGAGGGCTGCACCAGGAGCTCCGCCGCCCTGAGGGGCCACCGCCGCTTGAGCTTGGCCTTGGCCCTGGCCGAGTTGCACGCCTCTTCCGCCTTTAGCGAGAAGTCCACCACCTCCTCGGCCGCCCTGGACTTTAGCCGGGTCCCCTCGCCCGCCCCCTGGGCAAGGATGGGGTCCGCCCACCGGCCCCCTTCGAACACCTCCTGGTAGAGGTACTCGGTGGCGAACGGGGCCGCGGGGTGGAGGAGCTGGTCTGTCCTCCTGAGCGCGTGCCCCAGGACCGAGTAGACGGCCAGGCGCCTCCCTCTCCCTCGGGGGTCGTCGTCCCACAGCTCGCTCCTCACGAGCCTCACGTAGGTCTGGCTGACGTGGGCGATCACGAGCTCTTCTATGCTCTTCGCGGCCTCGTTGTACCTCCCGGACGCGTAGGCCCGCTCCACCTCGGCCTCGGCCCGGGCGAGCTTCTGGAGCATCCACCTGTCCACCAGGGTGAGGCCCCTCCTGGTCGCCCAGGCGAGTCCGTGCCTCTCCGGCTCATAGCCGTCCACCGCCCCGTTCTGCTGCAGGTACAGGTGCAGGTGGTAGAGGGTGTTCATCACCTGGTAGGGCCTCCCGGACATCTCCTTCGGGTCGAAGTTGACCGAGTCCTCGGGGGACGCCTTCGCCAGGACGTAGAACCTGGCGACGTCTACGGAGTTGCTGCGCAGGAGGTCCAGCCCCTGGATCACGTTCCCGAGCCTCTTGCTCATCTTCTGGCCGTTCCCATCCAGGACGTGCCCCTGGAAGAGGAACGCCCGGTAGGGGGCCACGGGCTTCCCGGTCCTTATCACGTTCAGCAGGAGGAGGGTGTACGCCCAGCCTCTGGTCTGGTCTATGGCCTCGGTGAGGAACTCGACGGGGACGAGCTCGGCGAACTCCTTGTCCGTGAAGGACGAGTAGGGGGCCGACCCGCTGTTGTGCCAGGTGTCGAGGACGTAGGGCTCGCGCTTCGCCCTCCCGCCGCACTTCGGGCAGCGGAGGACGACCCTGTCCATCCAGGGCCTGTGGAGCTCGAAGTCGGGGCCGTCGGGGAGCTCCAGGGCCTGGGCGACCACCGCCGCCCTGGAGAAAGCGCCTGTCTTCTCTCCGCACCCCTCGCAGGCCCATATGGGGAGGGGGGTTCCCCACACCCTCTCCCTGGTGACGCACCAGGCCGGGGACTCGGCCAGCCCGGCCAGGAACCTGTTCCTGGGCCCGTCGAAGAAGTATTCCACCTCCTCGGCCGCCTTGACCACGTCCGACCTGATCCTGTCCACCCAGTAGAAGTACTCGCGCCTGGCGAGCCACACGAGCCTGTCGTCGGACCGCCAGCAGACGGGGTAGTCGTGGACTATCCTCCCTGCCCCGACCACCGCCCCCCTCCCCTTCAGCTCGTCCACCACGGCCTGGTCCGCGTCCCTGGCGAAGAGCCCGGCGAACCTCCCCGCCTCCTGTGTGAACCTGACCCTGTCGTCGAAGGGGGCGAAGACCGGGACGCCCCTCTTCTGGGCTACGGCGAAGTCCTCCTCGCCGTTGGCCGGGGACATGTGCACCAGCCCCGTCCCGGTGGTCACGTCAACATACTCCTCCGCCACCACCCGGTGGATCTTCCCGCCTGCCTTCGCCCTTTCGAGCCCGGGGATCAGGTCCAGCAGCGGGTGCTCGTATCTGAGCCCTTCGAGCTCCTCTCCTCTCACGCGCTTCTTCGTCTCCCCGAACCGGACCCCCAGCTCCTGGGCCAGGGCCTCCTTCCTACCTGCGTTGACGACCCAGACCTCGTCCCCGGCGGCCACGTACTCGTACTCTGACCCGGGCTTCACCCCCACCAGCTCGTCGGTGACCACGGTGAACGGCATGGTGGTCCAGACCACCAGGTAGGACCCGTCCTCGGCCTTCGCCTTGTAGTAGAGGCTCGGGTCCTCCAGCTTCTCGTAGCCGCCGAGGCTGACCTCGCCGGCGCTCAGCGCCGTCTGGCACTTCGGGCAGTAGGGGACCACCTTGAACCCCTCTCCGAGGAGGCCGCTCTTCCACGCCCTCTCCAGGTAGGACCATTCGCGCTCTATGTACTCGTCCCTGTATGTCATGTAGGCCCGCTTCTGGTCCAGCATGAGGCCCAGGAGACGGTCCGCCTCCTCCCAGTCGGCCCTGTACCTGCCTATGAGGCGCTTGCACTCGGCCACCAGCTTGTCGACCCCCACCTTCTCCAGGTCCTCCCACTTGTTCCCGGACAGGCCCAGCTCCTTCTCCGCCTGCAGCTCCACCGGGAGCCCCTGGGTGTCCCAGCCCCCGCGGAACACTATATTCTCCCCCTTCATGGTCCGGTGCCTGTACCAGAGGTCCTTCATCATCCTCCCCCTCACGTGGCCGACGTGGGGCTGGTTGTTCAGCGTCGGGGGTCCCTCGACGTAGCCCAAGGGCCTGCGCTTGGAGACCGCGTTCGCTATCCTGGCCTTGGCAGCGGGGGAGGCGTAGAACTTCCTGACCTTCTCTTCGATCTTCTTCCAGTCGTAGTCTTGGCTTAGTGTGGGGTGCTTCCTAGAACGTCGGACGAATTTTATAACCACCGGCTCTGTTTCCCAAGACTCCCATCTGCGTCTGCCCGGCGGGGGTCTTAAGGATAACTTCCGGGGATTCTGTAAGGTCCCCGTCGGGTGAGGGTGCGCCTGATGGACTGCAAAGATTCGTCGGTAGATGGTTAGCGGATGAACTCGCCGATTTTGGCGAGAGCAATAGTGTTCCAAACAGCAAATCCGAATGCCCATATCACCTGAGCAAACAGGCTCTTCTGCCTATTGTGGGTGAGATGATAAAAGAACCTCATGATCATGGTCTGGACAATATTTGGAGCTAACCAGTCACATATTCTGAGCACTTCTTCCTCCACAGAGTGTTCAGCTGTGTCAAGACACCTTAGGGCAACGTTTCTGGTAAATTCGGGCGCGTCAGCGGTATATCGAATGTATAGCCGTTCATAAAAAGGAAGTAAGACGTCGCGACTAGCGACGTCCTCTTGTTTCCGTCCGCAAAAGGGTGGAATGAGATGAAGGAGTAGAGAATTGCGGACGCTCGCGTCCCCAAGGTCGGGAATGGGACTATCCTATGAGTGTCCGTACGTGCGAACTCGATGCAGGCGTCTACCATCCCTTTGGATGTGCCGTATCCACTGATGCCTCTTTGTCTGATAATGACTTCGTGTATGTTCTCGATTTCGTGCCGTCGAGGGTAATAGAAGGGGTCGGCTGGCTCTCGCTCGCCGTTCAAGCCTACATTCTAGCCAGTCTGTCGAAGACGGTCTTGTTGCCCTTCACGACCTTCTCCGCGAATTGCCTTACTCCATGTTCCTCCACGCTTGCGATGAAGGATTCTAGGCTCATGCGATTGTCTCCACTTCCCTGTCGGATAAGGTTTATGCTCAGCATTTATAGATTATGAACTCGATATCGGCTTCCGAGGCCGTTTTAAGGCGTTTTTGAATCAGCGTGAGCCACCTGTCCTCCCCCATCACCTTGATTCTCGCCAAGTCAGCCGGAGTCTTCCCTTCAAAGCCTGATGGGGCCTCACGAAGTTGTGGTAAATCTGATGCCCCTTCAGGATGGGCGTGTCCTTGGTCTTCCGGGCCCTCAGGTCCCAGTCTTCAGCCGCCGTGAGAAGGGCTCGGGGAGCCCCGCGTCGAGTATCTTCTTCGCCGCGCCGTCCACGTCGTACTTCACCCTCCTCTCCTCCACCTCCACCCGTCCCCCGTCGAAGCTGACCACGGCGAAGGCCGCCCGCCAGTCCCCGTCCCTGGGCTGCCCCACCGACCCGGGGTTGAACACCAGGCGCCCCCCCTCTTCCCACGCGTAGGGGACGTGGGTGTGCCCCAGGCCGATGGAGCCGGCCCCGACCTTGTCCAGGTAGTGGCCGAAGAGGTCCTGGTGGGTCCTCGGGTCCACGTACTCCCACAGCCTGTCGTCGGGGCTCCCGTGGGCGAAGTATCCCCGCACCCCGCCGAGGTCGACCCTCAGTTCGAGGGGGAGCCCTCTCAGGAAGGCCGCGCCCTCCGCTTTGAGCCGCTTCGCGGTCCAGACCGAGGACATCGCCGCCCTGGCGTTGAACCTCGACCTGTCTCCGGTCAGGGCCGCCACGTCGTGGTTCCCAGCTATGCACTTCGCCCCCAGGTCCCTCAGCGCCTCTATGACCTCGTTGGGCTGGGAGCCGTAGTCCACGTAGTCGCCCAGGCAGTAGACGTCGAGCCCTTCGGCCTCGCCGAGGACCGCGCGGAGCGCCTCGAGGTTCCCGTGGACGTCCGACAGGACGGCGACCTTCACGTCCGCGCTCCCGGACCCGGGCCAGAAAAAGCCGTTCTTGGGGGCGTGTCAACAAAAAAGAACAATAGTTAATGCGTTGGTGAAGCAGTTTATACTACCCCCCACATAGAGAATTTGGGCGGCTTGAAGCTTGAAGCTACCTATGTCCACGTTCGCAGGAAAATGGGAAAAGCAAAACAGCCAGA
The DNA here is from genome assembly GCA_046703945.1 of Nitrososphaerales archaeon. GTDB lineage: Archaea > Thermoproteota > Nitrososphaeria > Nitrososphaerales > Gagatemarchaeaceae > UBA183. Next base: position 4,511 of record JBJKSN010000132.1, read on the forward strand.
GTTTCGGAACTCGGGTCAAGGATTCCGTGAGGAACCCTGGTCCCCTGAAGCCGAGGCTCGACCTCGCAGTCCGCCAAATCCAAGTCCAAGTAGCCAAACTCGACTCCACAGCCACCAAACTCAGAGAGAGGGATAACTCGATCTTCGCAAAGGTCGTTAGCTCTCTACAGAAGCACGACACTCAGCACGCGTCTGTCTTCGCGAACGAGCTGGCCGAGATCAGAAAGATGAACAAGATGGTCACTCAGGCCAAGCTCGCTCTGGAGCAGATAGTGCTCAGACTCAACACCATCACGGAACTGGGCGACATCGTCGTCACCCTGACCCCGGCCATGTCGGTGATACGCAACGTCAAGCAAGGCTTGGTGGGCGTGTTGCCAGAGGCCGAGAACGAGATCGGCGAGATCTCTGGTCTGCTGAGCAGCATCCTGGTGGACGCAGGGACGGTCGGTGGGTACTCCCTCAACTTCGAAGCCGCCAACGAGGACGCCGAGAAGATCTTGGCCGAAGCCTCGGCGGTGGCAGAGACTCGCATGCGCGAGAAGTTCCCGGACATCCCCTCGTCTCTCCCGTCTGCCGAAGGAACCTCAACTGAGGGCGCCTCCTACTAGGAAGGAGCCCTCGCTCCTTTATTTTATCAGAGCCCAGTGGACACTGGGTCCCCCTGCCCGGCGCCTGGGCGCAGACCCCGAGCCCCGGCCGAAGTCCGAACAAACATTCACCATATGGTATCGCTTTTGTTGACCAACCCCGTGATTATGGAGGTCGGCGCGTGAAACGGGCGTATTTGTCCGCCCGTGCACCTCTGAGGCTACTGGGTATAGGCCGCGAGGACGCGATAAAGCCGAAGATCACGTCGACCATCAAGGAGATAGAATACCACCGCAAGGAGCTGGAGAACATCCGGGCCCGGGTCGAGCAGAGGCGCAAGACGCTCTTCGACACGACGCTGAGGGCCATGAAGACCAAGGACCAGTCCAAGGCCAGCGTATACGCCAACGAGTGGGCCGAGCTCAGGAAGGTCGGGAAGGTGGTCTACGCCAGCGAGCTCGCCCTCACCCAGGTGGTCCTCAGGCTCGAGAGCATAGCCGAGGTCGGCGACGTCATGTCGCACATGAGCACCGCCTTCAGGGTCCTCCGCAAGGTGAACAAGACCGTCCAGGGGATAGCCCCCTCCCTGGGCCAGGCCTCCGACGAGATCAACAACGCCCTCACGGAGACCATGGCGGGGATGGGGAACGTGTCCCCTGACATCCAGTTGAACATCCAGACCGACAACGGGGAGGAGCTCATCGAGCAGGCCCGGAAGCTGGCCGAGGAGAGGGCCGACGAGATGAAGCGGACCCTCATGGTCTCACCCAGGGTGATCCAGCGCGAGGCCCCCGAGCTCCAGGAGCGGACCCCGCTCCTCGCGGCCGGGGATGAAGACGACGACGAGTCCTTGGTCCTCGGCGCCATCTACGCGCCCCGCCCGCACCGGGACGAAGACGAGGAGCGGGTGCTCCAGTATGCCGCCATCCACGACGGCAACGTCGACATAACCGACGCATCCTCTGTCCTTAAGATGCCCTCCGACGAGGTGGAGCAGGCGATGCTCACGCTCATGGCCCAGGGGAAGGTCAAGCTCGGCGAGGGAGGTTCGGAGAGCTGAGCGTGGTCGCCGCCAAGGAGCTGGAGGACGACGCGAAGAAGTACGCTTCGGAGGCGATCAGGCTCGATTCCCAGGGCGCCCATGGAATGGCCATCCAGATGTATCAGAAGGCCATCTCGACCCTGGTGAAGCTCGTCCACCTCTACCCGGACTACCGCTTGAACAAGCAGTACACCGAGCGCGCCATGGCCTACCAGGAGAGGGTGAAGGCGATCCAGGCGGCCCACGGGCTCCTCCCCCAGGACCAGGCTCCCGAGACAGACTGGACTCCTACCGTAAGCGGGGGGAACGGCAACGGGGCCACCACCAGCAACCAGAACTCGGCGAAGGGGCCACAGGTGGTCCAG
>JBJKSN010000133.1:0-4455 GCA_046703945.1 Nitrososphaerales archaeon
AGTTCCAGGTGGGGACCACCTCGCCGGTCGTCCTGGTGGCCTCGTACCACCTCGGAGAGATGTAGCCGTGGGGCCCCATGAAGATGGCGAGCCCGTCGGTCCCCGGCAGGGTGTCGCGCCACTGGAGGTTCGCCCGGGCGATGTGGCCTCTGATCGTCCCGTGCTCCCCGTCCCCCCGGTCCAGGAGCATCGGCGCGTGCGTCGCCGCGACCCCCTTCCCCGTGGTCGTCACAAGGGTCCCGAAGGAGGTCCTGTCTATGGCGTCGAAGATGACGCCCTCCTTCTCTTCGCGGTAGCGCTTCGGGATGTACAAGGGTCTCTGCTCCCGCCCGGCCAATAATAGGGGCTTCGGCGCCGCCCCGCAGCGGGCACGGTCGTTCCCTAACATTTTCGGAACAACGGAGTTAAGCCTCCAGGGGGCATGTACGGGCATGGTGGCCATCGCCTTCGCCCGTCGAGCTCAGGGGAGAGAGCGGCGCGGGGGTCCGACCGGATGAAGAAGCTGACTGCCGCGAGGCTCGCCTGTCCCCTCTGCCGCGGGAAGCTGGAATACTCGGGGACGGAGGCCGGGGGGCGCTTGGCAGACGGCGAGCTGTGGTGCCCGCTGGGCCACATCTTCCAGGTGAAGGGGGAGATCCCGCTCCTGAAAGACGCCGGGCTGAGCGGGGGCGAATTCTCGTGGAAGGCGAAGATACCCGACGTGGCGGGGTACGACCGGATCCGCAAGAGGTACGCCTCCTACCTCCCTGACGGGCTCGCCGACGCGGACGGTCGGCTGGTCCGGTCCCTCGCGGCGCTGAGCTCGGGGGCCGGGTGGGCCGTGGATGTCGCGTCTGGGATGGGGACCCTGGTGCTGGCCATGGCCAGGCGGAGGAGGGCCGGGGGGATACTGGCGACCGACGTGGACGAGGTCCCGCTCAGGGGGGCCATGCAGAAGCTCAAGGAGGCTGGCTCCTACGGCCGGGTGTCCCTCTGCGTGACGGACGCCAAGCACATGGCGGTGGCGACCGGGGTCGCCCCCATGGTTACGTCCTACTTCGGGTTCGACAACGTCCCCGGAGCCAGGGCGGCCTTCGCCGAGGTCAGCCGCATCCTCCTCCCGCGGGGGAGGGTGGCGTTCTCCGCGACCTTCCTACGGCGGGGGTCGAAGAGCCTCCGGAAGGCCAGGGAGCTCGGCATGGGGGACACCCTGTCCAGGGCGAGCCTGACGGGGACCCTGGAGAAGGCAGGGTTCGCCATCGACGAGGTCGAGGAGTTCTATGAAGGGACCTGGACCCGCAACCCCATGGACCTGCTCCCATTCGAGGGGGACCGGTTCACCCATGCGCTGGTCAGCGCCCGCAGGAAGCCATAGGTGAGCCGCCTGCCGGTCCGGGGCGGTGCTCGCCGCCGCCAGGAATGAAGCCCTTCGATGATCCGTTTGCCTGCATGTCCCTGCCGTCCGAGTTCGTCGACTAGAAGCAATTCGAACTCGCAGGAATGAGCCAAAGAGATGCCCAGCGCCAGGGGCGCAACAGGCCCGAGCCTCCTGCAAAGGTCTTTAATTGTTCAACGAGAGAATAGCGCGTGAACAAAAAATCCGACGATCCGGCAGAAGTCGCGCTAGCGGCGGAGAAGACAATCCGCTCGGTTGCGCCGGGCCTGAAGAAGGTGGCCAAGTACGGGGCGCCAACATTCCAGGGCCGCGGCGATGTCATAACGATAGGCGTGTGGACTACGTTCGTCTCGGTTGGATTTTGGAATGGCGCCAAACTCGCTGCCCGACACGCCATCCTCGAGGGCCATGCTTCAAGCCGTATCGCAAAACTCAGGACTCTCAAAGAAGCGAAAGCCCCTGCGTTCGCGGCGTTGGTCCGAGACGCGGACAAGCTTGACGCTGTTGACCCAGTGCATCCAAAGAGGTGAGTGAAGCCGCCCAAGTCGCCAGTTTGGCGCATCAAAATGGTCACGCTAGCCAAGATTCGAGCAATCGCCCTGGCCCTTCCACAGGTGGAAGAAGGTCCCCCCGTTCGGGCTGCCCGTAGAATTGCGTCGTTCAAGGTCGCCGGAAGGAGTTTCCTGGGTGTGGAAGCAGGGCGCAAGGGCATTACAGTGAGCTTGCCCGAGGCAAAGGCCAGGGAGTTAGAAGCTGAAAACCCGAGGGCATACAGAGGGATTTGGCGCAACGGCGAGGCGTTGGTCGGCCTACGCGTGGACCTGTCCCAGGTTTCTGCCCATGAAGTCCGCGATCTGATCGGGCTATCTTGGCGACATGGTGCCCCTGGGAGTGCCACTGATGCGACTTCAAGTCGAATTGCTAGCAAAAGTTGACTTCTGTAAACCGTGAACTGCATGCTGGTTGCCAGGGATGAAGCAGTCTGACCTCGGGTCGTGGTCACCACTGCCGACAGAGTCGCAGAGATTTTTCCTTCGACCGACTGCAGGAGTTACTCGTCTCATCGGCCGCTGACTACACTATTCAAATCCACGGCCTTCATGCCTGTCACCCAACGATGAAGCGAAAAGGGGTCTGCTACGACGTAGGACGGACAATGATGGGCGAGGACTGGCGTCCCAGGTTTGACTCCAAGACAGTGCACAGGGAGCTCGGAATCATCAGGAACGACCTACACTGTAACGCGGTGAGGATATGCGGGCTAGACATCGACAGACTGCTGACCGCAGCCGAGGACGCGCTGTCTCAGGGGCTTGAGGTCTGGCTCTCCCCGGAGATGTGGGACAGGAGCCAGGACGAGACTGTGGAATACCTCGCGAGGGCTGCGGAACTGGCGGAGGGGCTTCGGCAGAGGTGGCCTGGGAAGCTGGTCCTCAGCGTCGGCTCGGAGCTGACCCTCTTCTCCCAGGGGATGGTCGAGGGGAAGAACGTGTTCGACCGACTGACCCGCCCCTCGTTCTGGGGCGACATAATGGCGGGGACGCCCAACGGCCCGCTCGCCTCGTACCTATCGAGCCTGGCCGAGGCCGCCAGGAAATCTTTCGGCGGCCCGCTGACCTACATGTCCCTGCCGTTCGAGGTCGTCGACTGGAAGCAGTTCGACTTCGTCGGGGTGGACCACTACAGGGACGGACAGACCAAGGCTTCCTATGGCGCGGTGATAACCGGATACAGGGCGATTGGCAAGCCCGTCGTCGTGGGGGAGTTCGGGTGCTGCACCTTCCGAGGCGCTGAGCTGCTCGGAGCCAACGGGTTCATGGCGGCCTTTGGGATGATGGAGGCCCTCCTCGGGCCAGGCCAGAGTTTTCCCAAGATGTTCATGGACATGGCGCACGTCCCTCCCCGGGTCGACGGGTGCTACATCCGCGACGAAGGCCTCCAGGCGCGCGAACTGGTCGACCAGCTGGGCGTGCTCGACGCGGCCGGCGTCGACGGCGCCTTCGTGCAGACTTTCATCGTCCCCAACTCTCCCTACCGCCCGGATCCCAGATACGATGCGGACATGGCGAACTTCAGCCTGGTGAAGAGCTTCCCGGACAGGGAGACGGAGGAAGAGTTCAGGAGGCAGACCATCCGCCGCGCCAAGGAGATGATGGGGCTGGACCTCGACCCCCGCGTCCTGGACGCCTTTTCTTCAGGTCCCCTGGGCAGGCACGGGGTGACGTATCCGGATATGCCGTGGGAGCCGAAGGAGTCGTTTCACGCAGTCGCCCGTTTCTACGCGAGCCACTGACTCCCTGACGCCCGAAGTCTGAAAGCGGTGGGTGCGGGTGGCCAGCTGCTTTCTGCATGTCGTTCACAAAGCCCAAGTCAGCTTCTACAAGTCCTCACGACCAAAGACCACGCTCAAACCTATGGCCTGTACTTCGCTTGGTCATCGCAAGCCCGGTGCGCGACACTTTCAGCCGCCTCTCTTGGTTGAGAGACACAGGATCGCGGGTGGCTTTTGTACAGGTGCTAAGTTTAAGTCAAAGAAGTGACCCAAAACACGACAGGCGTAGTGGAAGGATTGATTTCGGATTTGGTGGCGAAGGGCGTTGAGAGGATAGCGTCCAGAAAGAGGTTGACTTCTCAGGACCTCACCGTCCTCTTATTGCACCAACAGAGCGAGAGCATAGCCAGGATGGAAAAGGGGGTGGAAGGAATCACCGAAGAGCTCCGAGAGATGAGAAGGGAGATAGTGCCGCTATTCAGCCAGGCGAAGGACATAGCGGAAATCAAGTCACGGATGGAACGGATAGAAGCCAAAGTGGCCTAGCTGATACAAAAAGGTGGGCTGGAGGGGACTCGAACCCTTGGCGTCAGTCCGTTCGTGCAGGCGTGTTCTTGATTGCGCGAGCTTGTCCGCGCCCTGCACAACGGGCGTGCAGGGGGAGCAAGTTCTAGCCTCCCTCACAGGTCGAAGTAGAGGCTGAACTCGTGAGGGTGGGGGCGCGCGGCCACGCTCCTGTATGCCTCCATCTCGAGCTCTGTGACCACCTCGACCAGGTCCTTCGGGAATGTCCCGTCCAGGAACGAAG
>JBJKSN010000134.1:0-3853 GCA_046703945.1 Nitrososphaerales archaeon
CGAACACCTTGGCCTGCGCGGAGGGAGGGCCCTTCTCAGAGAGCGCTCTGGCGAGCGGCTCTATGCCGATCTGGTCGCGGGGGATGCGGTCGAGACGGCTCAGGACTGGGAACGGGACCAGGCTCTGGAAGCCGTCAAGCGGCTCCGCGGGGGGAAGGAATCCGATTTCCGGGCTCTGGAGGAATCTAGCGTTCTTCAGAAGACGGGTCGAACAGAGAAGGTCCATCGACGACACCTAGATGGGAGTGAACGGGCGAGACGGCTGGGCAAAGTCGAACGCCTCGAGGAACCCGTTCGCGGCGGCGTCCCTGGTGCTGAGAGGCGCCAGGCCGTACCTGGTCTCGACGAACTTGAGGATCGACGTGTGGTCGTTCACGGCGCTGTCGATGTCGCCAGCCTTGGCGTAGGAGGAGACGACCAGACAGGGGACCCTGAACCCGTAACCGTACTTGTCGACCTGCGGCGGGGCTACGTGGTCGAAGAATCCGCCGTAGTCGTCCCAGGTCACGAAGATGGCCGCCGAGGGCCAGTAAGGGCTGTTGCCAACCGCGTTGACGATGTCGTCGGCCACCGAGCTCTCCCCCGCCTGAATGTCCTTCGGTGGGTGCTCGTCCCCCCCAGGCGCTCCGATTATCCACGATACCTGTCTAAGCGCGCCAGCCTTGAGGTCGGATTGGAATGCGCCGGCTCCCTTGAAGTTGCCCATGGCCGTCGGGGAATTCTGCACGTAGGAGAAGCTCTGGAACCACGAAGGCGTGTCGGTGTAGACCGTCCAGGACACCCCCGCCGCGTCCAGCCGCTGGAAGACCGGAGGGAAGTTGAGGGTGCTCGGAACGTTGTCGTCGAGGAGCCCTCCCGCGGTGCCCGCGACGAGGAAGAGGTGGTTGGGGGCGCTCTCGCTCATGACCGACGTGAAGTACCTGTCGCAGAGGACGTACGAGTCGGCCGCCTTCCAGTAGCGGCCCAGGTCCTGCCTGTCGTAGTACCCCATGGTCTCTTTGCTCCCCTCCGAGTAGACGAACCCGTCCATCTTCCCAGAGTCGTAGTCCTCGTGCGCCGACCTCCAGTTGTGACTCATGTCAACGGGCGTGAGGCTGGGATCGTGGAAGGGACCGATGCATTTTGGCGATCCAGGCGCCTCCGGCAGGCAGTAGGACCCCGAGGAGGTCCCGTCAGCCCCGGGGTATGTCCCGAAGTAGTTGTCGAAGGTGTGGTTCTCCTGGAGGACGATCACGATGTGCCCGATTTTCTGGAGGTCCCCTCCGGCCGCAGCCGCTGGGAGATGGGCCGGAGTCAAGTTGACCGTAGTCCGTCGCGGTCCCTAAAAAGGGATGGCCTCTCCCCAGAAGAAACGTGCCGCGGGGCGGCTCAGGCGAAGGTTATGGTGATGGTGAAGCTGGCGCCTGGCGGGACGGTGGATACCCCCGCCGAGACGCTCCAGCTCTGAAGCGCCAGGTGCGAGGCGAAGGTGGTAAGGGAATGGACGAAGCGCTCAGCAATCCATTCGAGAATCTTACGCACCGCGCCTTGCCCGTCGGATGAGAGGTGGGAGAACTCCTTCAGTATGGCGCCCATCGAGAGAGAGTGGGCCTCCACGGAAGCCACTAGGGCGGTCCTTACCTTCGCGCGCGTGGCCGGGTCGACGACGTCCGGCTTGGCGTCAGCGAACGCGTCCTGAAATGACGATTCGAGCCCTTTCACCAGCCCCAGGGACTGCTGAAGGAAGGGAAGATGCTTGCGAAGCCTCTTTGCGTCTTGTCCGTCTTGGAGTTTGCTCCACGCGTCCTTCAGCTCCTCGGGCACGTCTTCCGGGGCGGCGTCCAATACGTTTCATTTCGAGGCAGGAGCCTAAAAGGGTTCGTCGCGCCAAGGGGAAATCCTCCGCGCTGCAAGATGTGTATCTATCGGCGCGGCCGTCAGAACTTCGATGCCCGAGGCGGGGTCTGGGGGCGAATTGTGGACGGCATTCGCGCTCCTTTCGCTCTTGATGCTCTCGTCTGCCCTTGGGTTAGGGAAAGCCCACGCGGTCGCCAGCGTTCCTCCGGCGTTCACCTACTTCCCAGCCGGGGAGTACACCACAGTGGCCTTGACGCCTGGAATCAGTACCTCTATGCGACGTTTGAGGTTCAGTAGCCAGCGCCCCTTTGCGCTCGCTCTCCAAGGTCACGTCGCCGCGATGCCGTTTCACGACGGCGCCGACCCTAGCAGAATCCTCCGGGGAACGACTGCTCGAACCTGAGGAACGTCCAGGTCTCGTGCGAGATCAGCCAAGCGCCGCTCGAAGGGGAGTACACGAACGTGTCTTGCGCCGCAACCTCGCCGCTGATTGGGCCGCAGTAGGAGGTGTATCCGACAAAGTCGAACGTGGAGTCCACGGCCACCCCCGGAGCCTCTGCTGTTACGCGCTGCGTCAGGTTGCCCACGTTGAAGGGGTTCGCCCGGCCCACGAAGCCCGACTCTAAGAGGCGGCCGATGTCGCCTGCGCCGGTGTAGTTTCCCGCCAGTGCCGTGTCCCCGATCCAGGAGATGGTCGCGTTGCCCTCGTACTGGCCCACAAGGCCGGACACGTTCCTGGATTCGAGCATGAGCATGTGCTCGCCGAAGCTGCCCAGGACGTTTTGCGTGGACGTCTCGGTGTAGGTAGTGGTGACCGTGAACGTCTTCGTGCTGAGAAGCCCGCTGCCGATGAGCGACTGCAGGACCAGCAAGACGACGAACATGAGGGCGGCACCCATGGTGACGAGGAGGCCGTCTCTCGTTCGCTTCCCTGGCCCCTGAGCGTCGGTTCTCGTGACCATCGACCAGTGCGGGCGATATTTACCCATTCAGAAGTGCTCGTCGGCGCGGAAAGCGAGTCTACCATTCCTAGTGCGTCGCTCTATGTGGAAGACCCTTACGCAGAGAGCAGGCTTTGTTTGCATGAATAGATAACATCCGATGCTGCATAAGACAGAGTGCCGGCCGTTCTACGGCTCGAGTGTCAGCTGCTGAGTTTCGTTGTCGCTGAACTGCAACCTCAGCTGGATCTCGCTCGAAGAGTGCTGAGGAAGAACGATCCGGACCAGAGTGCACTGAACTGGGTAGAAAGTTGCAGGATAGGCCAGAGTCCCGTTCTGGGTGAGGTAGAGCCAGCTCTGCGGCTGGTTGGGGTCGGGAGAGAAGAACAGAGGGGCATTGAGCTCATGAAGCCCTCCTTCCTGCACGATTTCGGCGTAGTTGAAGAACGCGAGAGTCGCCGGAGAGCTCCCGTTTCTAGAGAGAGCCAGCAGGTACGTGTCGTTGCCCCCGAGCTGCCGATAGTAGGCGTCCAGCCTCACAGGCCCGGGGCCGCTCGTCTCGTTCGAGAGCGCGACGAAGTCCAGGCTCGACGCCGCCGTAGCGCACGTGAGGGCGCTGGCAGGCGCGACGACCTCAAAGTGCCGAATCGCAGTCTGCCCCCACGCGTCCTCGGCGGCGACCGTGTAGACGCCGGTGTGGAAGGAGGTGAACGAGGCGTTCCCGCTCGCGTATCCCTCGAGAGCGAGGGAAGGGAGACGGCCGAGCTGAGGACGACGCTGATGGAGAAGGAGTTTGAACTGATAGACATGGGGGTCGAGCTGGCCAAAGAGTCCGCCATGATGAGGAGCAGGTACCGCATTCCCATGGCAGACAGCATCATCGCTGCCTCTGCAAAGCTCAACCGGCTGGAGTGCGTCAGCGACGACCCTCACCTCCGCGCGGTCAAAGAGATCAGGACCCGCTGGTTGAAGTGAACGCTTGACCAGGGATCTTTGAGGGTCTTTCGCCGCGCACAGTCATATCGGCGCCGCGCAGGGAAGACTGGACCTTCGCACCTAGTCCTGCGATTCCGCTA
>JBJKSN010000135.1:0-3769 GCA_046703945.1 Nitrososphaerales archaeon
CCGTCGAGTCCGAGGGGGCCCGCCTGGGGCTCACATCTTTCCACACCATCGTCTCCCCAGAGGGGTTCCGGGAGGAGCTGACTGCCCTGGCCTCCCTCGCCGCCGAGGGGAGCCTGGCCCTCCGGCACAGGGTCTATGTCCCCCCTGGGTCCCTGGGGTTCCTGGAGGAGCGGAGGCTCCGGTCGAAGCTCGCCGGCCCCCGGGCGAGGATAAACGGGGTCAAGATATTCACTGACGGGTCACTGGGGGCCCGCACCGCGGCACTTCGCGAGCCATACTCCGACGACCCCTCTAACTCGGGGCTCCTGCAGTACCGGGACGAGGAGCTCGCCTCCCTGGTGGAGAAGGTGGATTCCATGGGGCTTCAGGCGATCGTCCACGCCATCGGGGACAGGGCGGTAGAGCAGGCCGTGGGGGCCCTCTCGAGGGTGACCGGGGCGAAGAACCCGCGGAGGCACAGGATAGAGCACGCCGGCCTCCTTCCGAAGGACCTGAGGTCCGCCATGGCAAAGCACGGGATCAGGGCCGCGGTCCAGCCGTGCTTCGTCACCTCCGACACCTGGGCGGCCGAGAGGCTGGGCGAGGACAGGGTCCGCGACCTCTACCCGTTCCGCTCGATGCTGAGCGAGGGGCTGGTCGCTTCGGGGGGCTCGGACTCCCCGGTGGAGTCGCTCAGCCCGGTGCTGGGGGTCTGGTCGGCCATGACCAGGGGAGGAATCGTCCCCGAGGAGTCCGTAGGGCTTGCCGAGGCCCTGTCGATGTACACTTCCATGGCCGTCTCCAACGGCCTCGACGACTACGAGTTCGCCGAGGGAGAGCCCGCAGACCTGACCCTGTTCGACTCGGCCGTGGGCGGGATGCACCCGGCGCTGTTCAGGAAGGTGAAGCCCCTCGCCACGGTCGTGGAGGGGGCGCTGGCCCACTCCTATGGCTTGGGCTGAAACTTGCGGAACTCTCCGGACTTCCCGTCGTACCCCAGGAGCTCCGCGTAGATCGCCCAGTGTATCAGGAGCGTGCGGACAAGCTCCTCGTTGAGGTCGGGCTTGTAGTGCCACTTCAGTCCCATCTCGGCCAGGCCGTCGGCGATTTCCTGGGCGGTGACCGACTTCTCCCTGGACGCCAGCTCCAGGGCCGTGCGGAAGGGCTCGACGTTGGCTATCCGGTCCTTGAGCATCCTCATCTTGTTCTTGGTGGTCTTCTGGAACTTCAGGCCCAGCTCCGTGAGCAGCACGTCCCCCTTCTCCGTCCTGACAAGGCCGAGCATCTCGGCCGCATCCAGTATTGGCAGGAGGACTGCTATGTCTGCCCCCAGCTCGTCGGCGAGCTTCGGGACGTCGACCTTCCCGCCGATGCTCCCCGCTATCTCCACCAGGCTGATCACCTGGCCGGCCCTCACGTTGCCGGGCATCATCAGGGCCGTCGGGAGGGGCCTTGTCTCGTGCAAGCTCTGTCCACCTAGCGCTCCGGCCCGTGATTTAAGGAGAGCACCGGGGCTCACGACAGCAGGGTGTACACCTTGTCCACCCACTGGAAGAACTCCTCCGACTTCTTGTTCCTGGGCCTGGGGAGGGTGACCTCGATCTCCCCGACGACGCGGGCGGGCCTCCCTGAGAGGACGACGACCTTGTCCGCCAGCTCGATTATCTCTTCGACGTTGTGGCTTACGAGTATCACGCTCTGGACGGAGCTCTGGGGATTGATCAGGAGGGTGTAGGTCTCCTGCCTCAGCCGCTCGGCGGTGAGGTCGTCGAGGGAGCTGAAGGGCTCGTCCAGCAGCATCACCCTGGGCTCGGTCGCCAGCGCCCGGGCGACCCCCACCCTCTGTTTCATCCCTCCCGACAGCTCGCCCGGGTACACGTCCTCGAACCCGGAGAGCCCGGCCACATCGAGGGCGGCCTTCGCCTTCTCCGTCTTCTGCTCCTCCGTGAACTCGCTCCGCGAGGTCAGGCCGAATAGGACGTTCTCGAGGGCCGTCCTCCACGGGAGGAGGACGAAGTTCTGGAACACCATGGACACGTCCTCCCTGGGGCCTTTGACCTCGGAGTCGAGGACCAGCACCCTCCCAGAGGAGGGCTTGACCAGGCCGGCGACTATGCGCAGCAGGGTAGACTTCCCGCAACCTGACGGCCCCGTCACCGCTATGAGCTCGTCCCGCTTCGCCGTCAGGGAGACGTCGACCAGCACCGGGAGCGGCTCCCTCTCCTTGCGGTAGTCGAGGCTCACGTGGTCGACCGTCACGATGGTCTCGCCTGTCGTGGGCTGGGGCGTCTGCTGTGACAACATCGCCGCCACCTTGGGTCAGCGGTTATACGTATACCGTTTGGTGACCCTGTGGTAGAGCCTCCTCCAGACGGTCAGGTTGAAGGCGACTATGAGGACGGTCATGCTCACCACGGCGAGAAAGAGGGTCTCAAGGTTCCCGGAGTCCGTCGCCTGGGTTATGGTCTTCCCTATGCCGAACCCCACCTGGGTCAGCGCCCCCTGGGCAGGGTTGGGCTGGAAGTACTCTGCGATGATCAGCGCGTTCCAGGCTCCCCCCACGGCGGTGATGGCCCCGGTCACCAGGGCCGTCAGGGCGCTGGGTATGTAGACGTCCTTCCAGGCTGCCAGCCTGCTCACGTTGAAGGCGTGGGGGAGTTCTTTCAGGTCGCTGGGGATGGTCCTGACCCCGGCCATGACGTTGAAGACGATGTACCAGAAGATCGAGAGGAAGATAACCATCCCGGCCACCGCCTCGGGGTTGTGGGTGAGAAACGGGATTAGGACCAGCAGGGGGAGGAGGATGGGCGCAGGGATCGAGGCGATGACCTCGAGGAGCGGGGTGACCGAGTCGTAGAGCTTGAAGTTGAGCGATATTACGACCCCCAGAGGGAGCCCTATCGCTATGCAGATGGCTACCACGTACCAGACCCTGACGAACGAGTAGGCGAGGGCGACCAGGACCCCTGACTCTGTGGCCGCCAGCGACTGGAGGGAGGGGAGAGCCTCCGGGTGCAGGGTCCCCGAAGACGCCGCGGCCACTAGTATCAGGCCCAGGAAGAGGGCCGCGAATATCGCGAGAGCGTACTTGAGCCCTCGGCTGAAGCGCGAGATGGCCGAGGTGAACCTGTTCACCCCTCTCCCCTGGGTCAGCAGGAAGAGCTTGGAGATGCTCCTGGCGCTCACCCAGGAGTAGGCCCGCATCACCGGGTCCCGGTGCGACTCCCTGGGCTCCTCGAGCATCTTGAACCTCTCCGACCAGAGGGCGAACTCCCGCAGGAAGAGGAACCTCCAGACGATGACGGCCCCGATTATCCCTGCCACCAGGAGGGCGTAGTTGCCGTACTGGAACGGCGGCCCCGTGAACTGCTCCACGGCCACCCCTATCCCGTACCTGATGGGGACGTTCTTCGTCCCGAGGCTGATTATCTCGCTGGCGACCAGGAAGAAGAGCCCCACGGACCATGAGATCTGGGTGTTGTACGCGATGCGACTCATCGAGGCGGGGATGTACAGGCTCCTGACCCTCTGCCAGGTCCCGGCCTTCGCCACGTTCAGGAGGTCGAAGTAGTCCTGGGGGATACCCTTGACAGCCTCGTAGACCCCGAAGGCGATGTTCCAGGACATGCTCGTGAATATGAGGATGACCACGGCCAAGTTGGCTCCGGCGAAGTCCGGCAGGGCCCCGTATACCGCTGCGATGACGAATGGGAAGAATCCGAGGACGGGGATCGACTGGAAGATGTCGAGCAGGGGGAGTATCACGCTCTCAGCCTTCCTGCTCCTTGCG
>JBJKSN010000136.1:0-19933 GCA_046703945.1 Nitrososphaerales archaeon
ACCCAGGAACCTCCCGTCCATGAATATCCTGCACCCTTCTACCTGCAGCTTCTGGTCTGACTCGCGTATCTGCCGGGCGCCGTGGTCCCAGAGCTTCTCCTCGACCTCCTGCGACGGGACGCTGACCGAGATGATGGCCGAGAGCGCGAGGTTCTTCACGAGGCCGCAGTTCACCCCTTCAGGTGTCTCCGAGGGGCAGATCCTCCCGAAGTGGGTCGCGTGGAGGTCCCTCGCCTCGAAGTTGGGCTGGCTCCTGCTCAGCGGGGACTGGACCCGCCGGAGGTGGCTCAGGGTGCTGAGGTAGTTCGTCCTGTCGAGGAGCTGGGTCACTCCGACCTTCCCCCTCCCCCAGTTCCCTGTCGCTATCGCGTTGTTGAGCTTGTCAGTGATTATCCCAGTCCTGATGGCCGCGCCGACGACGTTGCCTCCGCGCTTCTGCCCCGTCCTCTCGAGCTGGTACTTCATGTCCCTCACCAGGTTGCGGAAGGCGGTCCTGAAGAGGTCGGCCAGCATCTGGCCTGCGAACTTTATCACCTTGTTGCCGTAGTGGTCCTTGTCGTCCGCCTCTATCCACCCCAGGCGGAGCTCGAGCAGCTTGCACGCGGCCTCGCCCATGAACATCGACTTGTCGAAGCGCTTGTCCTCGGTCTTCCCCAGGTGCGGGAGGAGCCCCCAGTCGAGCATGGACAGGGCCCTCTTGACCCTGAACTCCTCGAGCATGCCGTGGGCGACCCTGTTGCCGATGAAGACCAGGGCGTCCTTGGCCGTGGGCGCCTCGCTCGCCTTGTCGAAGGAGACCTCGAGCAGGTCCTGTATCTCGGGCTTGGGGGAGACGGCGTCTGCGATGTCCTTGTCGGACTTTATCCCAAGCGCGCGCATCACTATGACGTACGGGAGGTCCACGGGGCAGCTGGGGACCTTGACGTTGATGGCCCCGTCCTGCTTGAGCGTCAGCTCGAGCTTCGACCTGTAGCCGACGACCGACGAGTAGACCCTCGACTTGTAGGTGGTGGCCCCCGCGAGCTTCTCCGCGTCGACGAGTATCTTGTTGGGGGAGAGGTCTTCGAGGCCGACGATCACCCTCTCGGCTCCGTGGATGATGAAGTAGCCTCCGGGGTCGTTGGGGTCCTCGCCCGACTCGACGAGCTGGTCCCTCGAGCGGTTCGAGAGCTGGCAGAGCTCGCTCTTCACCATGACCGGGAGGTCCCCGATGTGCTGGCGTGTGGTGTCCCTGGGGAGGCCCTCCTCTTCGATGGTCATTTCGAGGAGTATCGGCGCAGAGTAGGTCAGGTTGCGCAGCCTCGACTCCATGGGAAGTATGCTGCTCACGGAGCCGTCGATCTCTACCACCCGGGGAGACCCGAGTGTCACCCGGCCGAACTTTATCTTGTATGGGGTGCTCACGGTCTCGACTTCGACCTCGCCGATCTCGTCGACGATGTTCTGGAGCCCCCTGGTCACGAACTCATTGTAGCTGTTGAGGTGCTGGCGGGCCACTCCTTCCCTCTGGAGGAGGTCGCTCAGTATCACCCAGGAGTTGTTCGCTATCTGTCTGCTCAATCTCTATCCCTCGACCACGTACCTGTAGTACACGCTGGACCCCGCCGTCTCGCTGGTCCTGGTTATCCTGACGAAGTCGCCCGGCTTCGCACCCAGCTCCTTCACGATGGAGTCAGTCGCCTGTATGTAGGGGAACTGCGCCGGCGACGAGTTGAACCTGGCGACGACCTGCGCCGCCTCCTCCTTGGTCAGCAGCTCGTGCTTGGGGATCAGAAAGTGCGTGCTTACCTTGAACGCTGGGACTTCGTCCTCAACCTTCTTCCTCCTCACGGTCCTCTTGGCGGCTGGCTTCTTCTCTACTATGCCAGCTTACCTCCATTGATAATACAGACTACCTCGCTCGAGCAATACACGGAACAGGGCCCCTTGAAGGCCGATTTTGAACGCGTATTTAGATTTTGCGAACCGCGCGAAATGGCCGGCCCGAGCCTCCGCCGCCGCACCGGCCTGCGATGGAAAATGTCATCGTTTCTCCCCCAGACGTCACTCGGGGCATGGATGAGGCTCCTTGACCTGCGAAACGCCTGATTTCGCCTCTTCGAGGCTCCGAGAGTCGGCCAGGGGGTCAGAAAGTGCGGGTCTGCGGTCAGGCGCTCACTGCCTCAGCTTCGTAGACGGAGGTCCCTTCCTCGGGCCTCTGGACGACCTTGGAGAACTCCCTGTAGAGCCTCTTCGTCACCACCCCGGCGCCTCCGGCCCCGACGTCCACTCCGCCTATGGAGCCGACCGCGAGGATCTCCGCCTTGGTCCCCACGAGGAAGATCTCGTCGGCGGTGTTCAGCTCGAAGGGGGTGATGTCCCTCTCCACGACCTCGATCCCCAGGTCTGAGGCGAGCGAGATGATGCGGTCCCTCGTTATCCCATGGAGGATCCCCGCTCCTGACGACGGGGTCGAGAGCTTCCCTCCCTTGACCAGGAATATGTTGCTCACGCTCGCCTCGGAGACGAACCCCCTGTGGTCCAGCATGATGGCGTCGTCGGCGCCGGCGCTGGCGGCTTCGATCTTCGCGAGGATGCTGTTCATGTAGTTGAGCGACTTTATCTCGTGCGAGGTGCCGTCGACTGCGTCCCTCCTGTAGGACGAGAACGCCACCTTCACGACCTTGGGCTCCCTCGGCCCCAGGATGCTCGCCATGGGCTCGGCGATGATGAAGACCGTGGGATTCTTGCAGAGCGCAGGGTTGACTCCCAGGTCTCCTACCCCCCTGGTCACGACCAGCCTGATGTAGGCGTCCCTCAGCCCGTTCTTGCGGACCGTCTCCAGGACGGCCTCGGTCATCTCGTGCTTGGTCAGAGGTATCTTGAGCCGTATGACCTTGGCGGAGTCGTAGAGCCGGCCTATGTGCTCGGTGAGCCTGAAGACGTTCCCGTTGTACGCCCTTATCCCTTCGAAGACGCCGTCCCCGTACAGCAGGCCGTGGTCGAAGACGGAGACGACCGCCTTGGAGCGGTCGACGAACTTCCCGTCCATATACACCAGCTGCCCCCTGCTCATAAAGAAAAGTCCGCGCCGAGGCGGTTAAAACGGTTGTGTCAGTGTACGGATTTGGGGAGCCGCCCGAACACGTAGGGGAGGACGCCCCCGGAGCGAAGGTACTCCATCTCTATGGCGTTGTCCACCCTGGCGAGGACGCTGAACCTTTTCTCCCCGCCGGGTCCCCTGGCTACAACCTCGACGGTCCTCTTCGGCCCCTGCATCTCCTCGATGCCGAGTATGTCCAGGGTCTCCTCTCCGGTGAGCCCAAGCTGCTTCACTCCGTCCCCCTCCTTGAACTGCAGCGGTATCACCCCCATGGCCACCAGGTTGCTCCTGTGGATCCTTTCGAAGCTCTCGGCGATGACGGCCCTGACCCCCAGGAGCTTCGGCGCCTTGGCCGCCCAGTCCCTGGAGCTCCCCGCCCCATACTGCCCGCCCGCGAGAATCACCAGGGGGGTCTTCTCCCTGGCGTAGCGGCCGGCAGCCTCGAAGATCGTCGCGACCTCGCCGTCAGGGAGGTGCGAGGTGTACCCGCCCTCCTTCCCCTTCGCCAGGGAATTCCGGAGCCGAATGTTACTGAAGCCGCCTCGGTGCAGCACCTCGTGGTTCCCCCTCCGGCTTCCGTAGGTGGACATCTGGATGAGGTCGACACCGTGCTCCTTGAGGTAGGCGCCGGCTGGGCTGTCGATGGGTATGGTCCCGGCTGGGGAGATGTGGTCCGTGGTGACCTTGTCCCCGAAGACCGCCAGCACCCTCGCCCCCCTGACGTCGCGCTTGGCCGACTGGGTCTGGTCGGGGTCGAACCACGGAGGGCGCCTGATGTATGTCGAAGCGGGGTCCCAGCCATAGACGTCACCCTCGGAGGAGCCGAGCTTCTCCCACCTCTCGTCCCCCTTCATGGCGTCGGCGTAGCGCCTCTCGTAGAGCCCCGAGTCGAGGCATTTCTCCACGGTCCGCTTGACCTCTTCCATGGAGGGCCACAGGTCCCTGAGATAGACGGGGCGGCCGTCCTTGCCCATGCCGAGGGGGGTCTTCGAGAAGTCGAAGTCTATCCTCCCCGCGAGTGCGTAGGCGACTACCAGCATTGGGGACATGAGGAAGGAGCCCTTGGCCAGGGGGTGTATCCTCCCCTCGAAGTTCCTGTTGCCTGACAGCGCGGCGACGGCGTAGAGGTCCCTCTCCCTGATCTCCTTCTCCACCTCCGGGGCCAGCGGCCCGGAGTTGCCTATGCAGCTCGTGCACCCGTAGCCCACGAGGAAGAACCCGAGCTTCTCCAGCGGAGGGACGAGGCCGGCGCTTGTCAGGTAGTCGGTCACCACCGTCGAGCCGGGCGCCAGGCTCGGCTTCACCCATGGCTTGACTGAGAGCCCGGCTTCCACGGCCTTCTTGGCGATAAGGCCGGCGCCGACCATCACCGTCGGGTTGGAGGTGTTCGTGCAGCTGGTTATGGCCGCGATCACCACAGAGCCGTCGGACAGTCCGGAGGGCGAACTCTCCACCTGGACGGCCGCCTGGCCGGAACCTGACGACCCGCCTCCTCTCCCGCTCCCCCTGCCCCCCATGAACGACCTGGCGAGCGAGGGGACCGAGACGAGGGTGTGCCTCTCCTCGGGGTTGCTGGGCCCCGCGATGGAAGGCTCGATCTTGTCGAGTTCGATGTGTATCACTTCGGTGTAGCGCGGCTCGACGTCATCGACGAAGAACCCGTAGCGCCTCGCATAGCTGGAGACGAGCTCGACCTGCTCCCTGGGGCGAGCAGTCCCGGTGAGGTAGGCGAGGGTGGCGTCGTCCACCGGGAAGAAGCCCGCGGTCGCGCCGTACTCCGGCGACATGTTCCCTATGGTCGCCCTGTCAGGGACGGACAGCTGGCTGTATCCTTCGCCGAAGTATTCCACGAAGGCCCCGACCACGTTCTTCGCCCTCAGGCGCTCGGTCACCGTGAGCACCAGGTCGGTGGGGGTCACCCCCTCCTGCAGAGTCCCGGTGAACTTGACCCCGAAGACCTTCGGTATGGGCATATGGTAAGGCTCGCCCAGCATGACAGCTTCTGCCTCGATCCCTCCGACCCCCCATCCGAGGCATCCCAGGCCGTTCACCATGGTGGTGTGGGAGTCGGTCCCCACCAGGGTGTCTGGGTAGACGGCCAGCCCATCCCCTTCGCCGGAGGTCGCGACCACTCGGGCGAGGTATTCTAGGTTGAACTGGTGACAGATCCCCTTGCCCGGGGGGAAGACGCGCATCCCCTTGAAGGCTGTCCGGGCCCACTTGAGCAGCGAGTATCGCTCGGAGTTGCGCTCGTACTCCTTCTCGAGGTTGACTGAGAAGGCTGAGCCTGTACCCCAGGCGTCCACCTGGATGGAGTGGTCGATGACCAGATCGACCGGGACCCGGGAGTTGATGGTCCCTGGGTCTATCCCCGCTGCCCTGGCGGCGTCGCGCATCCCCGCCAGGTCGACCACCAGTGGGACGCCGGTGTAGTCCTGAAGGAGCACCCTGTGGGGCATGAACGGGGTCTCGCCCCCCACCGAATCGGGCCACCGGGCGAGTGCGTGGGCGGCCTCCAGGGCGCCTCCGACCTTCCCAGAGTGGCGGACGGCGTTTTCAAGCAGTATGCGTATCGAGTAAGGGAGCCGTTCGACATCGTAGCCGAAGTCCTTCAGCCCGAGGATGTTGTATGCGCTCGCCTTCCCCAGCGGCGAGTCGAATTTCTCCCGAAGGCGGTCGAGGCTCTCCTGTGACATCTCAATCGGACCGCGTGAACCAGCCCCGCTATTTGAACCTAGATTCGGCCGCATCAGACAAGGTTGGGACCCGGGTCACTCGGGACCGAACTCGTCGAAGCGCCTCCCCTGCACCGCTGGAGGGCTCGGCGGCCTCTTCCCCCTCAGGATCGATGGGAAGATGGCGACGGCGTTTATGGCTGCCGAGGTCATGAAGGCGTAGTCGAGGCCTCTGGCGAACAGGGCCTTGTCCGCGCCGGCTACGGCCGCAGGGTTCCCCGAAGAGATGACCGCGGTCACTGTCGCGTAGGGGACCACGGCGGTCATGACCAGCAGGGCCACGTTGAAGCTCAGCACGAATCCCACGTTGAAGAAGGTGGCGCGGACCCCGGACGCGACCCCCCTCTCTGACGGGCGGACCGAGCCCATGATCGAGCTCATGTTGGGAGAGCTGAAAGCCCCCATTCCCAGCCCGAAGATGACCAGATAGACCGCCAGGACGAAGTAGGGGGTCGACACCGTGGTGGTGGACAGGAGGAGGAGCGTCCCGCTCATGACCGCGAGGCCCGCGGTGGTGAACGGCATGTGGCCGTACCTGTCAGAGAGGCGCCCGCTGAGGGGGCCGACGGCCAGGAAGGCGAGGTCGAAGGGTATTATGGCTATTCCGGCGGCGAATGGGGACATGCCCTTGACCAGCTGCAGGTAGAGGCTCAACAGGAGGATCACAGCCCCCCAGGCGACCGCGTTCAGCATCTGGGCGGTCACGCCGCCGGTGAACTCCCTTATCCTGAGCAGGCTGAGGTTCAGGAGCGGATAGGGGACGCTCCGCTCCCTCTGGACGAAGAGGACGAAGGATACGGCGGCTCCAATCAGCAGCGCCCCCAGATCCACCAGGGGAAAGTTGCCGTAGGCGGCATAGGTGAGGGCGAGGAGGAGGAGCACGATGGCGGCGGTGAAGGTGAAGAACCCTGCCCAGTCCATGGGGACGCCCTTCTCTGGCTTCGAGAGCTCCTTCAGCCTGCGGCGGGCCCACAGGGTCCCGAAGACGCCTATGGGGACGTTGATGTAGAACAGGACGCGCCAGTCGAAGAACATCAGGATCAGGCCGCTGAGGGTCAGGCCCGCCATGGCCCCGACCCTGAAGGCGACCTGGTTGATGCCAAGGAAGAGCCCGAGCTCGTCGCCCGGGGTCGCGTCGGTGATGATGGCCGCGCTGTTGGCGAAGAGGGCCGCGGACCCCAGGCCCTGCAGGGCCCTGAAGGCGATGACATAGTCGGGCGAAGGCGAGAGGCTGGTGAGGAGGGAGCCTGCTGTGAATATGAGGAAACCGACGGCATATATCTTCACCCTCCCCACCATGTCGCTCACCCTCCCGAGGAAGAGCAGCGCCACCGTGCTCCCGAAGATGTAGGCCTGGGTGAACCAGATGGCCTGCTCGGCGTCGGCCCCGAGGGCGGCGGCCACCTGCGGTATCCCTATGACCACTATCCTCGAGTCGATCCCTGACATCAACACCCCCACCGTGGTTACCGTGAGGACTGTCCACTTGTATTGCAACTGAGTTCACTTGGCCCCCTGGGCCCTGGGTCGAGACCTGCGGGGCGGTGTTATACGTCGTTTCCCGGGAACAACTTCAATTAGACGGCGCCCCTCGCGGCCGGAAGGTTGGCCGAGAGGAGAGCGAACAGGCTCGCGAAGGAGAAGAGCCCCTACCTGCTGGAGCACGCCCACAACCCGGTGGACTGGTGGCCCTGGTGCGACGAGGCCCTGGCCAAGGCGAAGAACGACAACAAGCCTGTGTTCCTGAGCATAGGGTACTCTACCTGCCACTGGTGCCACGTCCTCGCCAGGGAGTCTTTCGAAGACCAGAAGACGGCCGAATTCATCAACAAGAACTTCATCCCCATCAAGGTCGACCGCGAGGAGAGGCCCGAGGTCGACGCCTACTACATGTCCGCCGTCCAGGCGATGACCGGGTCCGGAGGCTGGCCGCTGAGCGTCTTCCTCACGCCCGGGCTGAGGCCGTTCTATGGCGGGACCTACTTCCCTCCCGAGCCGAGGCAGGGGATGCCAAGCTTCATGCAGGTGCTGCAGTTCGTCGCGAACCTCTGGAAGGACAAGAGGGGCGAGGTGACGGCCAACGCCGACGAGGTGGCCAAGGCCCTCCTGGACCAGCCCAGGGGGCCTGCGGAGCCCTCGAAGGAGGCCCTGGACGAGTGCTACGAGGGGCTGATGACGAGCTTCGACTCGGCCCGGGGCGGGTTCGGGGCGGCCCCGAAGTTCCCCCTCCCCCTGACGCTGGGCTTCCTCCTGAGGTACCACTTCAGGACGCGGAAGGAGCTGGCGAAGACCAGCGTCGTGAAGACACTCGACGAGATGATGGCCGGCGGGATCAGGGACCACCTGGGAGGGGGGTTCCACCGCTACTCCACCGACAGGGCGTGGCTGGTCCCGCACTTCGAGAAGATGCTCTACGACAACTCCCTCCTGGCCAGGGCCTACGCCGAGGGGTACCAGGCGACCGGGAAGCAGGAGTATGCCGAGGTCGCCCGGGAGACCCTGGGATGGGTCGTCCGCGAGATGAAGGGACCCGAGGGGGGTTTCTACTCCGCCCAGGACGCGGACACAGCCGAGGGAGAAGGGACCTACTACAGCTGGACGCCCGAAGAGGTCACCCGGTGCGCGGGCGAAGCGGACGGCGAGGCGTTCAACAGGGTCTATGGGGTGACCAGGACAGGCAACTTCGAGGGCCGGAGCCTCCTCCACCTCGACCCCGGCAGGGCCCAGTCCAGAGAGGAGAAGGAGGCCGTCGCCAGGGCAAGGCCGGCGCTCTACTCGCTGAGGCTCGGGAGACCGAGGCCGAAGACGGACACCAAGGTCCTGACGTCCTGGAACGGCCTCGCCATCTCCGCCCTCGCCTTCGCCGGCAGGGTCCTCCGGGACGACGGGCTGGTGGCCGAGGCGTCCGGGGCGGCTGACTTCGTCCTCGGAAGGCTGTCCGAAGACGGGAGGCTCCTCCGGAGATACGCCGACGGGGAAGCGGCCCTCCCGGGGACCCTGGAGGACTATGCCTTCTTCGTCATGGGGCTGCTGGACCTCTTCGAGGCCACCGGAGACCCGGGGCGCCTCCGCGCCGCTTTGAGGCTGGCCGAAAGGATGCTGGAGTTCGAGGACAAGGAGTCGGGCGGCTTCTACCTGACCTTGGAGGGGGAGCCCGCCAGGCTGAAGGAGAGCTACGACGGCCCCACGCCCTCGGGGAACTCCGTCGCGGTCCTGG
Source organism: Nitrososphaerales archaeon (assembly GCA_046703945.1). Taxonomy (GTDB): domain Archaea; phylum Thermoproteota; class Nitrososphaeria; order Nitrososphaerales; family Gagatemarchaeaceae; genus UBA183. Next base: position 9,035 of record JBJKSN010000136.1, read on the forward strand.
ACCTGCTCAGGCTCGCCCACCTGACAGGGAAGGAGGAGCTCAGGAAGGCCGCGGAGAGGGCGCTGAGGGCGTTCGGGGGCGACCTGCGCAGGAACCCGACGGGCCACGCCTGCATGCTCGCCGGGCTGGACATGCTGGTCAACGGGGCGAGGGAGGTCGTGGTGACAGCCAGCGCGCCGGCCGACGCGGAACCCTTCGTCGAGGCTGCCTATGGAGGGTTCTTCCCCGACAGGGCCCTGGTTGTCGGGACCGCGGCGAACTACACTGAGCTTTCGAAGCTCACCACGCTGCTCGAGGGGAGGAAGCCCGGCGCCAAGCCCCTGGCCTACGTCTGCGTGGAAGGGGCGTGCGGCCTCCCGGCCGGGAGCCCGGCCGAACTCGCCTCGCAACTGAGCCCGGGTTAGACCTTTTATCGGCCCTCCGGCGGCCGGAGCCAAGATGGCTGGCACCTGGGAGATAAGGGGGCTCTTCGGGAACGAATACGCCATGGAGCAGGCGATCGAGGAGCTGAAGAGGCAGAAAGGAGTAGAGTGGACCGTCCTGGACAGGCGCAACCTCTCCGTGCGGCTGGCCAAGAGAGACTCCGTCACCGAGGAGACGGTCAAGAGGACGTTCGAGATGTATCATGGTTACACGGAGCACGAGGGCCCCCTCGGCGAGTTCGACCGCCTCAAGCAGAAAGAGCGGGACGAAAAGGCGAAGAAGGAAGAAGAGAAGCGAAGGCGCGCCGCCAAGAGCTGAGCGCCGGTCAGGCGTAGCCAGGGTAGGCCGACGGATAGGCCGCGATGAGGGCCAGGTTGAGCTCGAGGACGTTGACATAGGGGGACCCCACCACCCAGAGGGTCCGCTGCTCGTGGGCGGCGACCAGGGCGTCGAGGCTCGACGCGGCGATCCCCGTGGCTCCGGATATCCTCGGGACCTGGGAGAGAGCGTCCGACAGCGAGATGTCGGGGTCCACCCCGGAGGCCGAAGCGGTGAGCGGGTTGGTCTCGTTCCTCCCGTGGAAGAACGCCGGGAGGGTGAACCCGTTGTCGATATAGTAGGACCCGACAGACTTACCCCCCAGCTGGGCCTGGCTCCCGTTGGCCTGGTACGGGAGGGCGGCCTGGGAGACGCCGGTTATCAGCAGAGGGAACGCGAGGCCGCAGACCAGCATTGACAGGACGGAGAGCACGATGACCGGCCTGAACGTCTTCCACCTGGAACTCCTGGAGCTCATGGTCGCGACTCCTACAGGACCCCCAGGAGCAGGTCGATGAGCTTTATGCCAACGAAGGGGACCACCACTCCGCCAACGCCGTAGATCAGGACGTTCCTGAGGAAGAGCGACATGGTGCTGGAGGGCTTGAAGGTCACCCCGCGCATGGCCAGGGGTATTAGCAGCGGGATGACGATGGCGTTGAAGATCAGGGCGGAGAGGACGGCGGTCTGGAGCCCGAGTCCCAGGATGTTGAGCGACTGCAGGGCGGGGAAGGTCGTGGCGAACATGACCGGGAGGATGGCGAAGTACTTCGCAACGTCGTTGGAGATGCTGAAGGCGGTCACGGCGCCCCTAGTCATGAGGAGCTGCTTGCCGAGGAGTACCACGTCGATTATCTTCGCAGGGTTGGACTCCAGGTCGACCATGTTCGCGGCCTCCTTGGCGGACTCGGTCCCGGAGTTCATGGACAGGCCGACGTCGGCGGCGGCCAGGGCCGGGGCGTCGTTGGTCCCGTCCCCGATCATGGCCACGACGTGGTTCTGGGACTGCTCCTTCAGCACGATGCTGTACTTGTCCTCGGGCTTCACCTGGGCCATGAACTCGTCTATCCCGACCTCGGAGGCGATGCTCTTGGCCGTCAGGGGCTGGTCCCCGGTTATCATGACCGGCCTGATCCCCATGGCCTTCACGGCCTCTATCTTGTCCCTGGTCCCGGGCTTCAGGAGGTCCTTGAGCCTGACCAGACCAATCACCTCGTGGTCCTTGGCTATGGCCATGGGGGTGTCCCCCTGGGAGGCGACCTTGTCCACCATCTCCTGGAACCCTGGCGGGACCACGAACCCCGACTTTTGGAACGAGTCCGGGGCTCCCTTCACGATCTCGGTCTCCTCCCCCGAGAGGTGCATCCCTTGTTCGCTGGGGTCTTCGAGGAAGAACTTCCGCCTGACCCTCTGGACGCTCCCCTTGGGGAGGACGAAGCTGGACCCGAAGTGGAGCTTGACCCCGCTGGTCCTCGTCTGGGCCGAGAAGTCATAGACCTCGGAGAGGGACAGGGCGTTGAGCTCCCGGGGGACGAACCCCTTCTCGTGGGCGAGCCTGATGACGCTCCGGCCCTCGGGGGTGTCGTCGAACCAGGACGAGAGGAACGCTGCCTCCCCCACCTCCTTCTCCGTCTTGGAGCCGAAGGGCATCATCTCTACCGCCTGCCTGTTGCCGACGGTGATGGTCCCGGTCTTGTCCAGGAGTATGGCGTCGGTGTCCCCGGCGGTCTCTATGGCCCTGCCTGACTTTGCGACGACCTTCCTCTCGTAGAGGCGGCTTATCCCCGAGAGGCCGATGGCCGGGAGGAGGGCCCCGATGGTGGTGGGGAGGAGGCAGACGTACAGCGCGACCAGGACCGACGCGTCGACCTTCAGCCCCAGGACCACCGAGAACCCGAGGATCGAGGCTATGATTATCGTGAAGACGCCGGACAGGCCGAAGAGGACCATGGTGATGGCGACCTCGTTGGGCGTCTTGGGGCGCTTGGAGGACTCCACCAGGTGCACCATCTGGTCGAGGTAGCTCTCACCGGGGTTCACCGCCACCCTGGCGGTCATGGTGTCGCTGGCGACCTTCGAGCCTCCGATCAGGCTGTCCCCGGGGGCCTTCCGGACGGGAGCCGACTCGCCGGTGACCAAGGACTCGTCCACCATGGCTATCCCTTCCAGGACCTCGGCGTCCATGGGGACCACGTCCCCCTTCTCCAGCAGGACCAGGTCCCCCTTCTGCAGGGCGGTGGACTGGGTGTTGACGACCCTCCGCTCCCACCCCTCGGTGACGACCTTCTTGGTCGGGACCTCGGTCTCCAGCTGCTTCAGGCTGCTGGCCGTGTTCTTGGCCTGCTGCTCGGCCAGGGAGTCGGAGAGGGTGCTGAACCAGACCGTGACTATGAGGATGGCGGCGACCTCGACGTAGAAGACCCGGTCCGCGGGGCTGGTGAAGGGGACGAAGGCGTAGGGGAACGCGGCCATGGCGGCGACCGCGAAGAACGACAGCTCCACGATCAGCATCACGGGGTTGGAGAGGAGCGAGACGGGGCTCAGCCTGACCACCGACTCGGCGAGTGTCTTGGAGGTCAGGGCCGACGGGCGGCGCGGGAGCCTCGCCCTTCCCAGGACCCGGTCGAGGCCGGGGACGTGCCTAGCCAAAGAAGTTCGCCATGCCCTGGAAGTAGGTCAGCAGCGGCCCCAGCATGAGGAAAGGAAGGAAGGTGAGGACGACGAGGAGGAGGATGCTCCCGATGAGGACCAGCGAGAATGCCGCCTCGTCAGTCCTGAGGCTCTGATCGGCGACCCGCCTCCTCCCCACCATGGAGCCTGCCAGCGCGAGCAGTATCGCCATGGGGGCGTAGCGCCCGGCGAGCATCACCGCGGCGGTGGCGAAGTTGAAGAACGGGGTGTTGGCCGCGGCCCCGAAGAAGTCAGACCCGTTGTTGGCAGCCGCGCTGGTGAACTCGTACAGCACCTGGGTGAACGCCACCGAGGTCGGGAGCGAGGAGAAGCCCGGGATGGCGTTGACAGCCTTCGTCGCGAACGCCGCCAGCGTCGGGACCAGTATGGCGACCGGGTGGACAAGGAAGGCGAACATGACCAGCTTGACGTCCCTGGCGGTTATCTTCGCCCCGAGGTACTCCGGGGTACGGCCGGTCATCAGCCCGACGACGAAGACGGTGATGACCACGTACATCAGCATGTACATGACCCCCACGCCGATCCCGCCGGGGGCGGCCTGGACCAGCATCCCCATGTAGGCGGAGACGACGCCGAGGGGGTTGATCCCGGCCAGGGACGCATTCACCGAGCCCGTGGTGGCCGCGGTGGTGACCACGGTCCAGAAGGTGGAGAAGAAGCCGCCGAACCTGGTCTCGATCCCCGGCCCGACCGACGGTATCGAGCCGAGGAAAGCCACCACCAGGTCTATCGCCAGGAGGCCGTAGCTCCCTATCAGGAGAGGCCGCGTCTCATTCTTCCGCCCTATGAGCTCCCCGAAGGCGAATAGGAGCGTCGTGGGGAGGAGGAGCATCAGGTAGATCTCGAGGACGTCGGTGGCTGGGGTGGGGTTCTGGAACGGATAGGCGGAGTTGGCCGCGAAGTATCCCCCGCCGTTGGTGCCTATCTGCATGATGGAGACCAGGGAGGCCACAGGCCCCACCAGGAGCCTCTGGGTGGCGCCTTCGACCGTCTTCACGGCTACGTACCCCCCGATGGTCTGCGGGATTCCCAGGGCGACCAGGACCACGGCGGCGACGGCGCAGAGGGGGAGGAGTATCCTCGTCAGCACCCTGACGAAGTCGACGTAGAAGTTCCCGAGGTCTGCCGAGCCCGGCCGGAACCCCCTCACCATGGCCGCCATCACGCAGACCCCGGTGGCCGCAGAGGTGAACTGCAGGAACTGGATGGCGGTCATCTGCGAGAGGTAGGAGAGGGTCGCCTCCCCGGCGTAGTGCTGCAGGTTGGTGTTGGTCCCGAAGGAGACGACGGTGTTGAAGGCCAGGCCCCAGTTCAGGCCGGGGAAGCCCTGGGGGTTGAGCGGGAGGATTCCCTGGTCTACGAGGATGGCGAAGGCGACGGCCATCTGGGCGGCGTTGAGCAGGACCAGGGCGGAGAGGTACTGCCTCCAGCCCATGGTCATCTTCGGGTCGGCGCCGATGAGCCTGTAGACCCCCCTCTCCACGGGGTCCAGCACCCTGTCGAGCCGCGTGGGCGCGCCGTTGAGGACCCTGACCACGTAGGGGGCGAGGAGGCTACCTGAGATGAGGGCCGAAGCCAGGACGGCTACGACGGTTAAGGCCTGGATGGCGTCTATCAACTATCTCAAGTTCCATTGCTGCCCCTTGGCCCCTGATGTGAGTATTTCGCGGGCGCCTAGCGCCCCGAAGGCCTAGGTTTCTGGTCGCCGTTGAAGCGGGGACCCTTGTGCGTGTGAAGGACCATGGCGCTCACAGTGCTCTTGACCCCCCGTATCTTGAGGATCTTGTTCTTCAGGATGTCCCTGAACTCCTCTATGTCGGCGGCCGACACGAGGGTCACGACGTCGAACTCCCCGGTCACCTCGTAGAGCTCCTCGATGTTCGGGATCCTCTTCAGGGCGTCCACTACCTCGTCCATGCTCGGCGAGTCCACGAATATGTCCACGAACGCTAGCATCTTGACCATGAAGACGGACCGTTGTTCGGGCAGCCCCCCGGTCGCCGATATATACGTTCCCAAAGGGGACGGAACTCGGGCTCCCGCCCTGCCAGAGATAAATAGCGAGGAGAGCGGATAGACCAGATGAACCCCCTGCTGCTGGAGGCGGCCGCGATTCTGGCCATCGCCTTCGTCTCCAACATCTCCCCCTTCTTCGGGGCCTCCTACACCTTCTTCGCCACCCTCGACCTCATCCTGATGGGGTTTACGCCGGCCAACTTCCTGGTGGTGGTCGCGTTCTCGGCCGCCGGGGCGGCGCTGGGGAAGCTGGTGATCTACTACGGGGCCTTCGGGTTCAGGCGGTTCCTCATCGGGAACAAGAACGTCCAGCTGATAGGGAGGAACGCGTCCACCCGCACGTTCTACGCCGTCCTCTTCGTGACCGCGTTCATCCCCGTCCTCCCCCTGGACGACTTCATCTACATAGGGGCGGGGGCGACTTCGGTGTCGATGTCCGCCATGGGGGCGGTCACCTTCGCGGCGAAGCTCCTCAAGAGCGCCGTGGAGATAGAGGTCGAGTTCACCGTGCTCAAGGACGTCATCCATGTCTTCACCTTCTCCAACGTCTGGGTGACCATAGCGGTCACCGTCGGGTTCATGGGGCTCGGGATACTGATCTATCAGCTCGACTGGGAGGCCCTGGTCAAGAGGTACTTCCACGTCGAGCTTGACAGGGGCCGCCCGGCGGACGAAGGCGCGCAAACCATATAGTTTCATGGAGCGGGCCGGCCGTTGCGCGGGGGTCGCCCAGCCTGGTCAACGGCGCTAGGCTTAGCACCTCGTCCCTCAGGGGTTCGAGGGGTCGAATCCCTCCCCCCGCATTCTCACGTATCCACGAGCCTGCGGCCTGCTGGGCCGCGCGCTTAGCGCCAGAGACGGTCCCAACCGGGCTGCTGGTCTCGCCTGGTCAGGGGCTGCAGGGATGACGCCCTAGCCAGGACCCTTCGGCCTGAAGGCGACCACCGGGACGAGGTCTGCCAGGCCCTCGAACTGCGCCTCTGAGGGCTCGAGGTGGAAGACCTGCTTCAGGAAGAGCTTCCCCTCACCGGGGTGCTCCGCAAAGACCTTCTTGAGGAGCCGCCTGGCTTCCTCCGTCGGGAGGACCCTGAACTCGGGGACGAACCTTTCCCTGCCTACGGCGACCTCCACCGGCGGGCTCTTCACTATGTTGCGGAACCAGTCCGACCTCCGGCCGTAGGCCGAGACCACGAAGCACTCCCTGGTCTCGGGGTCGAAGTGGACGACCTCGATGCAGTTCCTCCGGATCTTCCCTGTCTTCCTCCCCCTGTGGACAAGGCAGAGGACCCGGTGGTCGAAGAGCCAGCCTAGGCGGACCCGGTAGATGTAGACGGGGAGGCGGAAGAAGGCCCTGGTCAGCAGACCGGGCCTGGGAGCGACGTAGGGCCGTCCCTGTCGCCCGCTCTCATCCGTCTCCAAACGTGGGGACCGGCCATCCATGGGATATAGGAGTTGTCGCGGGATGCCGCGCCAAGCCCTTTCCTCAGCGGAGTGCGGCCGCCGCTTCGCTGGAGCGAGCCATGGTTCAATTAGCGGGACGGAGCACGCTCTCCCATGCGGTTCGGCTACACGGGCCTGCGCGTCCAGGACCTGGACAAGGCCATCGAGTTCTTCACCGAGGTCCTCGGGATGAAGCTCCGCTCGAAGGTCGACGCCACCTGGAACAAGGGGGTGTTCGCCAACCTCGGATACGAGGGGGAGGAGCACTACCTGGAGCTGAACTGGTACTCGCCGGACTCGCCTCACTACACCGAGTTCGTGGGAGGGGACCAGCTGGACCACCTCGGCATCAAGGTCGAAGACTTCGAGGGGACGCTCAAGAGGCTAGGCGACGCCGGGTATCCGGTCGAGATAGGCCCGGTCCACGAGGACCGATGGCACATCGCCTTCGTCAAGGGGTTCGAGGGGATCTGGCTGGACATCTACAAGGTTGACCCTGAACCGAGCGGCTGACAGGGCCTGCGGCCGGACGCGGAGCGGGGCCTAGGCTTTTGCGGACTGTTTCGGCTTCTTACGGGCGCGCATGAACGCCTTCAGCCCGGGCAGGTCCTCTTCGTAGGCGTTCACCAGGCTCTTCTGGAAGTCTTCGGCGACAGCCCTGGGGGCCCACCCGAAGACGTCGACCGCGGTCCGCTTCCCCCTGGGCGTGTACAGGTACACGACCTTCTGCCCGGCGTGGGAGCCCGCGAAGTCCTCCTGGACCCGGACGAGCGGAGCCACGGTGGTCATCCGGAAGTCCATCTTGTCCCACTTCCCTCCCCTGAGGACCTCGCACGTCCCTCCGCCGGTTATGTCGTTGAGCTGCTTCCACTTCATCTTGCGGAGGGTGCTGCGGTGGGCTTTGGGGTGGAACACCTCGTCGTTCACCATGAATTCCCAGAGGGCGTCGATGGGAGCGTCGTAGACTGTCCCCCTGTCCTCGAAGTAGACCAGGTCGGGCTCCTTCTTCCGCGGCATCTAGCGACCCTCCAGAGGTCCGCGGGCTGCTGCGCCGTCTTGTCGGAGGACGCCCACAGGGGGGCGCTCCGAGGATTGAGTGAGGCCGGGGCTCGATGCTATCATGCGGGTTTCGGTCCGTCCTGGCCGGGGCGATAGGATAGAAGAACCTTGCCCGACTCGAAGGTCCTCACCTTGGTCAGCTTGAAGTCGAACTTCGAGCCGAGCCCTCGGAGTATGGTTGTCCCCGCTCCGATCATGGTCGGCACCACGAGTAGCCTCAGCTCGTCGACCACGCCGGCCTTCAGCAGGGAGACGCCGAGGTCGGGCCCCTCCGCCATTATGCTCTTCCCGGGCCTCTCCTTGAGCCTGACGATCTCCTCGGGGTCGAACTCGGGGACGAGCCTGGTGTTCTTCCAGTGTTCCGAGACCAGGACCTCCTTGAGGGTCCTCGAGTAGACGACCTTCTCCTGGCCGTTGAGGAGCGATGCGATCTCTTTCAGCTCCCTGGGCATGGCGGGGTCCACGGCGGCCTTGGGCCAGAAGTCCTCCATGATCTGGTAGGTCCTCCTCCCGTAGACGTGGGTGTCGGCCTCCTTGAGCTGGGCGATCCCCCACTCGTGGAACTCGTCGTCGGCCTGGGTCCAGGACAGGTCGTGGTCGGGCCCTTCGAAGTAGCCGTCCAGCGAGACGGCGGAGACGAAGAAGAGCTTCCTCATGCCGCCCCGGCCCCCGCGCTCACGCAGTCTCGCGTTATCTCGACCCTTTCTGCCGCCGCGTCCAGCCTTACCTGCCCTCCCACCGGGAGGACGGTGTTGGGGGACCAATGCCCAAAGTCGTCGGTCTTCAGGACCGGGAAGTCGTAGCCCCCGGCGGCCGCGAGGAACGAGTCCTCGAATGCGCTCGGGCTCCCGGGGGTCATGGGGTGCCCATGCCCGAGCACGACCCCCTCCACCTGGTCGAAGACGCCCGTCGCCTTCAGGTGGGCGAAGTCGGACTCCAGGTCGGCGGGCTCCTCGTACATGGCCTCCAGGAAGAGGATGGAGTGACGGAAGTCTGGCCAGTATGGCGTCCCGGCGAGCATGATCACCCTGCTGAGAGAGCCGCCGAGGAGTGTCCCCTCGGCCGTCCCCTTCCTCAGGGCCTTCCTGGGGCCGCTCGGCCTGACGGCGCCGGTCTTCCCCTCGACCACCCGGCCGAGGAACTCTTCCAGGTCGTAGCCCGCGAGGTCGGAGAAGCCCAGCTCCGCGGGCCCGTGGAACGTCACCAGGCCTGTCTTGGTATAGAGCGCGTCGAGAAATACGGTCAGGTCGCTCATCCCGATGAATATCTTCGGGTTCTGCTCTATGAGCTTCCAGTCCAGGTATGGCAGGCAGGCGTTGGATGTCGCCCCCCCGTGCGCCGGGATCACCGCCCTGATCTCCTTGTCCGCGAACATCGCGTTGATGTCCGCCGCTCTCTCCTCCGGCGTGCCGGCCGTGCCGCCTGAAACCTTCAGGGCGTTCTTGGCCACCACTGGCTCGAACCCGAGGGCCCTCAGGCCCTTCAGCCCTCCCTCGAACATCGGGAGGAGGTCGCTGGTGACGGGAGAGGAGGCCGTGACTATGCCCACCTTGTCCCCCTTGGCCAGCCTCCTTGGGATCAAAGGTCCCGCCAATGTCACAGCGCCCTCCGAAGTCTCTCGAACGACTGGGTCCACCCTCCCTTGAACCCCTGGACCATGCTCTGCATCTGCTCCGGGGCGCAGACGAGCACCTGCACCAGGACCTTGACCCGCGTCCTGCGCGGCCCCAGCTGCTCGAAGGTGACGGTGTTCAGAGCCTCCCAGCGCGGGTCTATCCCGCCCCCCGTCGAGGCGGAGCGGAAGACGATCAGCTCCGGCGGCACTATCCTGATGTATGTCCCTGTCATCGGATAGACGAGCCCCTCCTCGTCCCTGACGTCCAGCCTAATCGCTCCCCCGGGCCTCGGGTCGACTTCGCTGACCACGACCTCCACCCCCTCCGGGCCCCACCACTTCGCCAGCTTTCGTGAGTCGGTCCACATGCTGAACACCGACTCGCGGCTGGCGTCGAAGTCCCTGGATATCTCCGTGGAGTTCTCTGCCTTGGCCATCATGCTACGCGTCTCCCCGGGACTCCGCGTCCTTGAGGGCCCTGTCGAGCCTGCCGAGCCTGCTGTTCCAGAGCGCTGTCACCGTCTCCACCCACTTCTCGACCCCGTCCATGGACCTGGGGTTGAGCCCGTAGAGCCTCCTCTGCGCCCTCTTCTCCATGAGTATGATGTTCGACTCCCTCAGGACCTTGAGGTGCTGCGACATGGCCTGGGGGGTGACGTCGAACTCCTTGCAGATCTGCGTCGCGTTGAGCTGGCCTCTGCGGGCGAGGATCTCGACCACCCTGCGTCTCCGGGGCTCAGCCAGGGCATAGAAGGCGTCCATGGCTGGGCATTAAAGCGCCCACTTAATAAAGGCTATACTTTAGAAGCTCCAGTCTGGACGCGGCCGCCGTGGACTGGAAGCCCCGCAGCGTCCGACACGCACTCGCTCCTGCGCTCACAGGAGTAGGCTCGGCCCGTGGCCCGGTACCTTAGTGTGGCGCCCGTCGGGGCGCCTAGGCGTCGGTCTTCCCTGGAGCCCATCCGGAAGACTGCGCCCAGTCGTGGGCGCGGACGAGGATGGACCACACGGTGGGCTCCTTGGCGTGGACGTAACCCTCCCTGTCGTTCCGGAACCTCACCGCCAGGCCGTGCTTCGCCTTGGCGTACTCCTGGCAGGCGTCAGGGTGCGACCTGAGGTAGTCCCTGAAGAGGAGGTTGAGCGTCTCGTCGAAGCTGCCGCTCTGGCGGACGTGCAGGTGCACCACCCGGGTCTCCAGGCGCTCGGTGAAGAAGCGCTTGGTCAGGTCGGGGTTGGACTCGTGGAACCGGTACCCCAGGGACTCCAGCGGAGGGAGATAGGAGCCGCGGGGCTCGAGGCTCCGGACCGAGGCCTGGATGTCGATGACAGGCTTGGCG
>JBJKSN010000137.1:0-3587 GCA_046703945.1 Nitrososphaerales archaeon
CCCTGAGGCCTGTAGTATTCGACCAGGACGGTGAGGAGACCTGCTATGATGACTATGATGGCGAGCATCACATAGAACCTGCGCCCCCTGAAGTAGTTCAGGAAGTTGAATTTCGTGGCAATCCCGACGTGGGCCAGGGAGCCCACGACCGGTTTCGAGCTTTTGTCCGACATGTCTCAGAGGGTCTCCTTGATGAGCGAGAGGTATGCGTCCTCCAGGCCCGACGTCGGCGAGAAGCTCAGCGCGCCGGCCTTCAGGGCCGCCACGCTCTCAAGCAGCTTGTCCTGGGTGACCGACCCGGGGTCGAACCTCACTACCAGGTGCCTGTCGTTGGACCTCGTGGCCGACGTCACGCCGGGGAGCTTCGTGACACGGGCGACGAGCTGCTCCTCCACGTTCCCGGCGAACCCGACCTCGACGGCACCTCCGCCCCCGGCGAACTTGTGGGTGACGTTCTCTATGGTGTCGTACACCAGGAGCTTCCCGTGGTCTATCAGCGCGACCTCCTGGCAGACCTCGGTGACCTCAGCGAGGAGATGGGAGCTCATGAACACCAGCCTGTCCTTGAGGGACATCACTATGTCCCTGACTTCACTCATGCCTCGCGGGTCCAGCCCGGTAGACGGCTCGTCGAGTATGATCACCTCAGGGTCGCTCAGGAGCGTGGAGGCGACGTTGACCCTCTGCTTCATCCCCTTGGAGAACCCTCCGACCTTCTTGTCGGCCCACTCAGACATCTTGACCCGAGCGAGCGCCTCGTCTATCTTCTTACTCCTCTCTGACCTGGGGACGCCCCTGATCTCGCAGAGCATGGACAGGGCTTCCTTGGGAGTGAGCGACGGGTAGATCTCGGGGGTCTCTATGAGGGTGGAGCAGGACGCCAGGGCCGCCTTCTTGTTCTTCGCCACGTCGACGCCGTTGATGAGCGCGGTCCCTTTGGTGGGTCTGATGAGCCCGGTGAGTATCTTCATGGTGGTGGTCTTCCCGGCGCCGTTGGGCCCGAGGAACCCCACGCACTTCGTCCCCTGGATCTCGAGGTCCAGCCCTGACAGGGCGGTGAACTGTCCGTAGCTCTTGGATAGCTGGCGCGCTTCGATGGAGGGTGGCAAGTGCGAATGCTGGAAGACCGGCCGGAGGTCTCGATTTAAGCGTTATCTGATACGATATCGAATACTACTTTTATACGCACCCTCTTCCGGGGCCCGTCCGTATCATGGTCCGTCACCTCTCGAAGCGATGGCTCAACCCCCAGGCCGTCCCCCGCGGCTTCCTGAGGCTCTACACGCTCACCCTCCTATCGCGAGGGCCCGAGACCGGGTACTCCATCATACAGAAGATAGACGAGAGGACCGACGGCGCCTGGAGGCCCGGGCCGGGGACCATGTATCCGACCCTGAAGGGCCTCGTCTCCGACGGCCTCGTGAGGGTCGCCCCGGGAAACATGATCTCAGGCGCCAAGGCATACATGATGACCGCCGAGGGCCACAGGACATTGAGGGAGATGCGAGAGAGGATCGCAGGCCTGGGAAGGAAGGAGAGGGTGATCGCGCGCCTCTTCTCTGACATCCTCCCGCCGACGGTCTTCGTCCCGCTGGTCCTCAACAGATACAGAGAAGGGGCCCAGCAGCTCCGGGAGAAGCTGTCGGAGATACCCCTGCCTGAGAGGGTCGCCTACCTGAAGGAGCTCAGGCTGTTCATGGAGACCCAGATCGGATGGGTCGACTCCCAGCTCCCGATGCAGAGGGCCGCTGTCCGTGGGATTGGGCCGCGCCCCCACCGAAAATACTAGGGGGTTGTCTCTGGCCATGGTTCCAGCGAGTCCCCCAGAAGGAGAGAGTTGAGGATGGAGTACAAGTGGACAGTCCTGTCGAACACCACCATAGGGGTCCTGATGGCCACCATAGACGGGACCATCGTCCTGATCTCCCTCCCGGCCATCTTCAACGGGATAAAGATCGACCCGCTGGCGGCTGGCTCTTTCCAATACCTGCTATGGATCCTCTTCGGATACAGCATAGTCACCGCCACCCTGCTCGTGACCTTCGGGAGGATCTCCGACATGTTCGGCCGTGTCAGGCTGTACAACATGGGGTTCGCCATATTCACCATAGGATCTTTCCTCGCCTATCTGACCCCCAGCACCGGTAGCGCCGGGGCCATCGAGCTCATCGTGTTCAGGGTCGTCCAGGGGATAGGAGGCGCCTTCCTCTGGGCCAACAGCGCGGCCATAGTGACCGACGCCTTCCCCGCCAACGAACGGGCCCAGGCCCTGGGGATCAACATGGTCGCGGCCCTGGCCGGGTCGCTGCTGGGGATAATCATGGGAGGGGTCCTGGCAACGATCAACTGGCGCCTGATCTTCCTCGTGAGCGTCCCGGTGGGCATCTTCGGGACCGCCTGGTCGTACACGAAGCTGAAGGAGGTGGTGTCGGTCAAGCGGCACCAGAAGCTGGACTACTGGGGGAACGTGACCTTCGCCCTGGGGCTGATCCTCCTGCTCGTGGGCGTGACCTACGGCCTCCAGCCCTACGGCACCTCAGACATGGGGTGGGGGAGCCCCGGCGTCATCGGCTCCCTGCTGGGGGGCGCAGCCCTCCTGGTCGCCTTCCCCTTCATCGAGGCGCGGGTCGAGGACCCGATGTTCAGGCTCAGCCTGTTCAAGAACCAGGCGTTCAGCGCGGGGAACTTCGCCGGCCTGCTGGCGTCCATCGGGAGGGGCGGGGTCCAGCTCATGCTCATCATACTCCTTCAGGGGATCTGGCTCCCGCTGCACGGCTACAGCTACCAGTCCACTCCGTTCTGGTCCGGGATCTACATCGTCCCCATGCTGGTGGGCTTCGTGATAATGGGCCCCATCAGCGGGCGGATCTCCGACAGGCGCGGGGCGAGGTTCCTGGCGACCCTGGGCATGGTGGTCACCGGCGCCACCTTCATCCTGCTGTCGTTCCTCCCCTACGATTTCGCCTTCCCGGAGTTCGCGGCCATAATCTTCGTCATGGGCCTCGGAGGGGGGATGTTCGCGGCGCCAAACACGGCGGCCATCATGAACGCCTCTCCGGCCGAGCAGCGGGGGGCGGCGTCGGGGATGAGGGCCACAATCCAGAACGTCGGACAGACCGCCAGCCTCGGCGTCTTCTTCTCCATCGTCCTCATAGCGCTGGCCGCCTCGCTCCCGGGGGCCATGGGGAACGCCCTCACGAGCGCCGGGGTGCCGCAGCTGGCCGCGGTCTTCAAGCAGATACCGCCGACCAACGCGCTCTTCGCCGCCTTCCTAGGCTACAACCCGGTCGCTTCGACACTGAGCGTCGCCCCCGCCTCCCTGACGTCGTCAATCCCCCAGGGGACCCTGGCCTACCTGACGGGGAAGACCTTCTTCCCCACGGCCATAGCCCCCGCGTTCATGTCGGCCCTCAGGCTCACCTTCTACATAGGGGGCGTCCTCTCGCTGGCGGCGGCGGTGGCCTCGGCCCTCCGCGGCAGGACCTACGTCCACTTCGAAGAGCTCAAAGTGGCCGAAAGGCCCGCAGGCTCTTCGGGGGCCGGGAGCGTCGCGCCACGCGCATGCGGACCCGCCGTCGACCCTCTCC
>JBJKSN010000138.1:0-19404 GCA_046703945.1 Nitrososphaerales archaeon
CTTCGTCACAGCTCTAGCGCTGAGCGCTTACACAGAAGCGCTTGGAGGTCTAATCAACGGCGACCTTTCTGACAAGGCGGATACAAGGAAGAATTATCGCACGTTCCTTGGACGAATGGGTTACACCGAGGCCGAGACCTTGCGATATTACTACAATGTGAGGTGCGGGCTCACTCACGCGATTTTCATCAAAGGAGACAGGACTTCGGTGGCCAAGTACGCATTCAGTGAGACGAGAGGCATAGCTGAGAGAGATGGCGGCATCTTCTTCATCATAACTAACTACATGACGGAATTCCAGAACGCTTACAACACGTACAAACAAGAACTCCTTTCAGGGATAGGCAACCTGCAGTCGATGTTCGACCAGGCTATGGTAGGGAGCACCCAGCCGGAGGAAGCGAGGAAGATATTTGATCCCAGTCTGGTCGCTTCGTTCCCAAGTACCCCATTTTCGGGGGGCGCCTTGGTCTTCGTTCCCACCATGGGTCCCATGCCCCCGCGACCAAGTAACAATCCCTGACGAGCAACTGAAGGCAGGCGCCCGAGTTGGGGCATCATACCCGCATTCCCCGAGCGCATCAAACCCCGCGGTGCATCATACCCGAAAGCATAAGTGCGGTGGCCGGGATTTGAATTCTCGAGTCACTTTCATGACTTCCCGAGTTAGTAGCGTGGCAGGCTACTGTCCTGGACCAGGCTAGACGACCACCGCTCGTTTCAGGTCGCGCGATTGTGGAGGTTAAAAGGTTGCGGGGAGGCTCAGCTTACCTTCGAGCCGACCCTGACCGGCCGTTCCGGCGCCAGCAGGGACAGCTCGCTCTCGTTGGATGCGGCCAGCAGCATGCACTCGGACGCTATCCCCACCACTGACTTGGGCTCCAGGTTGACTACAGCCACCACCACCTTTCCCAGCAGGTCGTCTTTGGAGTAGCTGCCTTTGATTCCAGCCACGCACTGCCGGGTCACCCCTTCGTCGAACTCCACCTTCAGCTTGTACATCGGCTTGCGTGCCTCGGGGATGTCCTCTACCGAGGTGATCCGCCCGACCTTCATCTCCACCTTGGCGAAGTCCGCGATTGGGATGGGCAAACCCCCGTTGAGCCTCGCGCCGAGGAGTTAAGCGTTGACCGAGGGCGCGCTGTGGACATGCCTCCGGAGGCCTAGCAGAGAGCACATATCAAGGGGGGCAAGGCGAGAGGGGTGTTGATCGATACCGCCTCGATATTCACGTTCGTAGCGGCGATCATAGTTGTCGGCTTCCTGGGCGAGCTCCTCTTCAAGAAGACAGGAGTCCCCATGTTCGTATTCCTGATTCTCATGGGCATCATCATCGGGCCCGTGCTGAATTTCCTGCCTCGGACGTCCCTCCTCCCCTCTCTGGGCGTCTTCGCAGAGCTCACGCTCCTGATGGTGCTCTTTTACGGAGGGATGGACACCAGCCTCGAGTCGGTCATCAAGGGCGGAGGGAGGGCCTTCCTCCAGGTGCTGGTCTATGTGCTCGGCAGCACCGCGGCCATCGCGTTCACCGTCAACCAGTTCCTTGGTTGGGACCTCATCTCATCGTTCATCTTCGCGTCCATGGTGGGCGGAGAGACGACCGCGGCGGTGGTGATCCCGCTCTCCAGGTCGCTCAAGCTCCCCGAAGTGACGGTCGCATTCCTTACGCTCGAGTCCGCCATGAACTCGATCCTGTCGATCGTGCTGTTCTTCGCTTTCGTAGGCATCTACCAGACAGGCGCCACCAACCTGGCCGCGACCCTGACTACGATATCCGCCAACTTCTCAGTCGGGATCGTGCTGGGAGGGATCGTCTCCATCGTCTGGGTCTTCATCCTCAACAGGTTCCAGCAGCGGAAGTACACCTACGTGCTCACACTGGGCTTGGTCTTCATCACCTACGTCATCAGCTACAAGCTAGGCGGGAGCGGAGAGCTCTCCGTCCTCATATTCGGCATCGTGCTGGGCAACTACGCTCTGATAGGGAGGGTGACCAACTGGCACTTCAGCATGGACTTCCTCCAGCAGAGGCTCGGCCTGTTCCAGGAGGAGATTTCATTCCTCATGGAGACTCTGTTCTTCGTGTTCCTGGGGCTGACCTTCGAGATCAACCCGTCGAGCATGATCGAATACCTGGCGGTCGGCGTGGTGGTGGTCGCAGTTTTGATGGTGTTCAGGGTCATCGCCACCACGGCGTCCACCGTTGGGTCAGCCCTTGCCCAGAATAGGCGCGACATCATAATGATGTGCGCCCAGGGGCTCGTCCCGGCCACTCTGGCAATCATCGCGGTGAACGACGGCCTCCCCCACGCGAACTCTTTCTTGAACGGCGTGACGTATGTGATTATCCTCACGAACATAGTCGCAGCGGTGGGCGCCGTCTGGAGGATCCGGAACCAGAAGAGCAGCTTCAAGGAGTTCATGGAGGGGCTCGACCTCGCCTACAAGGCGAAGTGAGGGCCCTAGGCCATGGGCGCCGAATGCTCGGGGCGGCCTTTCGTAATCGACGAATCCGAAAGTCATTTACGTCCGGATGAGGACTGAATTCGGACTCGAAGATGGAGTTCGTTTTCAAGGGAGCCGAGGGGCACGCTGCGAAGATATTCGCCGAGGGAAGGGAGGTCGCGGCGATAGACGCCGGCGGGAGAGCTGAATTCCACGTCAGTTCGGAGCCGTTCGGAGACTGGGAGGTAGAGCTCCGCGACGATGGGGAGATCAAGCCCTTCTCGGCCGAGGTCACCGGCAAGGGCTCGGAAGTGAAGGTGCTCAAGATAAGGAACCACCTGTTCTTCCACAGGGGGGTCGCCTACCTGCTGACTGGCATACCCGAAGACGTCAGGCCGAGCGACCACGTGCTGGGCAAGCGCCACGTCAGCAGGCTTGACTCCTTCCCCTTCTCGAAGCTAGGCGAAGTCGACCGGGAGACCTGGGGGCGCCTTAGGGTGCACAGAGGGGCGTCGGTAGGAGAGATTGACGGGAGCCCTCAAGAGTTCAGGGTGACGCTCGCAGACGAGCTGAGCGATATCGGCCTCCAGCTCTCCGTTGCTCTTTACCTTCTCTATAACTCAGGCCGGGGTGCATACTAGTGGTAGTGATCAAGCCCAACCGGGTGGGCCCATTCCCGTTCCCGAAGTCAGACCCTGACGCGCGGAAGAAGGACTTTTCTGAAGTAGAGCAACCCTACACCAAAGAGCAGGCGATGCTGGAGGCTGACCGCTGCCTGCGCTGTGGGACCCCCGTGTGCATCGACGCGTGCCCGGTGCAGCTGGACGTCCGGGGGATGATGGATGCGGTCGCGAACGGAGACTTCCAGAGGGCCTACCATCGCATCAGGGAGACTAACCCCCTTCCGGGAGTGACCGCCAGGTGTTGCCCCCAGCTTCAGGGCCTCTGCGAAGACGCCTGCGTCGTCAGGTGGGGCGGACAGCCCCTGTCCATTGGCATGGTCCAGAGATTCGTCTCAGATTGGGAGCAAGAGTCGAAGCAGCCCGACCCAGAGTCAGAGCTTCCCACCGGGAAGAGGGTCGTTGTTGTGGGGGCAGGGCCGGCGGGCCTTGCGGCCGCGGAGCTCCTGGTCCGCTATGGCCACAGCGTCACCATCTATGAAGAGGCGCAAAGCCTTGGAGGGACGGCGTGGTATGGGATACCCGACTACCACCTCCCCAAGGACGTCCTGACCTACGAGGCTGAGCGCATAGTAGCCCAGGGCGCCACCGTCAGGAAGGGGGTCAAGGTGGGCCAGGACGTATCCTTGGCCTCGCTTCTCTCAGACTCCGACGCGGTCCTGATCGCCACTGGATCCAGGGACGTGAAGAAGCTCGACACGCCGGGTTCAGACCTCGACGGCGTCCTGGACGGCTATGAGTTCCTACGCGAGGTGTATGGGAACGGGCTCAGGTCATACCTCGACGGGAAGAGGCACGACCTGGGCAAGGAAATCCTGGTGATCGGAGGGGGCGATACGGCGCTCGACTGCGCGCGAACAGCTCTCAGACTGACTCAGGGTCACGTCTCCATCGTCTACAGGAGAGACGAGAAAGAGATGCCCGCCGACCCGATAATGGTGAAGGAGGCGAGGGAAGAGGGGGTCGAGTTCAGGTTTCTGTCCGACCCATCCAAGTATGTGGGCCAGGGCGGGAAGCTTTCGGGGGCGACGGTCCAGGCCATGCGGCTCGGCGCCCCTGACTCGACCGGGAGGAAGCATCCAGAACCTATTCCTGGCGATGCGGCGGACGTAAGGTGCGACAACGTCATTTTGGCCGTTGGCAGGGGCCCTGACTCCTTCCTTGAGAAGAAGGAGGGGCTCAAGGCCGGGCCGAAGGGAGCCATCGCGATAGACGACCACTACGCGACATCAATGGCCAGGGTCTTCGCGACCGGCGACGCGACGACCGGGGAGACTCTGGTGGTGAAGGCCATGGGACACGGGAGGGAAGCGGCCCAGCGAGTCCACGAGTATCTGAGAGGGCTCGAGGACAAGCACGTGTCGCTCTACGAACAGTACTATGCGGAGCGCACCACCGAAGACGCCTATCAGGACATGCTGGGCGGAACGGAAGAGAAGCTGCCGCCAGACTGAAGGCTAGGGCGCCATGGAGACGCGGGGTGGGCGGCCGCTCCTCGCCGGCCGATCAGCTTCATGTCCGGGGCCCTCGAAGAGCCGAGAGAGCGCCCTGGAATAGATCTCGTTCACCTGCTCTTCTCCTTTCCCCTGGGAGACCTCCTTCCCGACATACTCTTCCGCAACGTTCACTATCTCTCTGGCCAGGTCTTCTGCGAGGGCGTCCACGTCTCTCCTGAGAGCCTCGGGCGGCTGGTCCCTGATGGCGCTGAGGACCCCTCTCACTCTCTCGATGTTTACAGGGTAGTAGTACCTCGCTGCCTCCAGAGGCAGGGACTTCACATCAGGCAGATAGAGGCACGCCGTTGGCGCGTAGAACTTCTGCAGTATGCCGTGCTCTTCCATCTCGACCCTGGCGACTTTCAGGAAGCCTGTCTTCCGGAGGAGCCCCAGATGGTAGTTCACGGTCCCGTCAGTGAGCCCCAGGCTCTCCGCAAGTTCGGACTGCGACATAGCCTTGCGCCTGAGGAGATTCAAGATGGCTCTCCGCATGGGGTCGGAGATCAGCTTTGCCGCTTCGCTGTCCCTGATGATCTCGACCAGTTTCATCTTGGACTGCGACTGGCCGCTTGTCCCGAGCCTCTTTCCAAACGAGCCAGCCATGACCTTTCTCCTATGGCTGCGGCAGGCGGCGTCCCGAGTCTGACTGAGTCGTCGGCGCAGCAGGGGCCAAGGTGCTCTCTTCTCACCTAGGCGGTGCCGGACGGCGAGCCTTCGTAGGCGTTCGCGCCCATGCCGCCCCCCTCTGTGCTCTGGGAGTACCGCGCGTTCGAGTCCTTCCGTCTTCCCGGGAAGACTGATACGAACTCCAGCACGGAGTCTTCTGACAGGTTCTGCACCCTGTGAAACTGGCCCTTTGGTATCAGGACGACGCCCTCGTCAACACCCACCGTCTCATCGCCGATTTCCATCTCGGCCTTTCCCCCGCCGAAGAAGTAGACTTCGGCGTTTGAGCTGTGTGCGTGCCCGCGGGTCCCTTGCCCCTTCTTCAGCTCGGTCAGAGACACGGTGAGATCGCCGAGGTCGTAGTCTCGGACGCGGTACCGTTCGTTGTCGGCGACAAGCCTTCCCTTCGACTTGACTTCGTCTATTGTCAGTAGCATTTCAAAAGTCTCGGCGAGGACCGTCTATTTAAGAGTTCGACATATCATAACGCTTTGATATACAAAAGGCATAAGTGCAGGCCGTCGGTCGGCCTTCAACGCATGGTAAAACCGGCCGGGCGCCCACAGGTCGATGCCCTCGCGATGGACCTGGACGGTACTCTCACCTCAGGAGGACAGCCGCTGAGACCTGAGCTGGTGGAGGCGATGAAGAGGCTCAGGGAGAGCGGCACCAGGCTGATCCTGGTGACCGGCAGATGCTCGGTGGAAGCCCTTCGAATCACCGGAGAAGGACTATTCGACGCTACGGTCGCAGAGAACGGGGCGGTGCTCGCCGTAGGGGCCACCAGGGAGCCGCAAGCGCCCGTCGATTGGGCGGGAGAGAGGGCCCGGCTGCTGCGCCAGTTCGATGAGGGGTGCGAAGAGGTGATAATCTCCTCCTCCATAGAAAACCTGGCCCTTGCTCGGAGCCTGGTATCCACGTTGGCCCAGGTCCAGGTCAACAAGGACAGGCTGATGATAGTTCCCAGCGGGGTCGACAAGGGGACAGGGCTCTCCGCCGCGTTGAAACGGCTCAACCTGTCCCCCGGCAGAACCGCATGCGTGGGGGACGGGGAGAACGACATGCCCATGTTCGAGATTTCCGGGCTCAAAGTCGCCCTCGCAAACTCCGTGGACGAGCTCAAACAAAGGGCTGATTACGTCGCGAATGGAAGCGACGGCGAGGGAACCATGGAAGCCATTAGAGACCTGTTTCTTGGGGGCGCGGAGCAGACCTCGTGAGAATCTGCATCAACACCCAGACCCCCCCGGTGAGGTTCAGGCTCAGCTATGCCGAGCTTCAGAAGAAGTACGGCGAGTTGGGCGACCCTGTAGACCTGAAGTCGCTCCAGCAGGGAGTAGACTACGTCTTCGCGCCAGGAGGGGTCACAGCGATGGTCCTCCCGCTGCTGTCGCGCCTTACGAAGTCGGGGTTTGCGAAAGACTCTGTCTGGATCAGCCTGGGAATCAAGTATCCGCCGCGGGTGAAGCTGGATGACGTCTTGGTCTCGCACGTGGAGCTAGGAGAACGGCACCTCAGGGACTATGGGTCGTTCAAGGAGGAGTTCTGGTCCATCATACATGGTCTGGGCATCCGTCCTTTCAACAGGAAGGAGTACCTCGGATACGTTCACTACAACTGGGCTAACACCGAGAAGCTCTTCCACTACGTCGGGGACGTCGACATCTTCTACATCCATGACTTCCAGCTCATACAGACGGGGCAGCTCATAGGCATATCCGCGCCTGCCGTCCTTCGGTGGCACGTCCCATTCAGGCCGGAAAACCTCGGGAGGCTGGGGGGATTCGTGCGGAGGGCGCTCGAGGGCTTCGACTCGGTGGTCGTCAGTACGAAGAGGGACCTTGAAGGCCTGGTCAAGATAGGATACCGAGGGCACGCCCACCAGCTCTATCCATACATCGACGAGACCGAATGGAAGGCTCCGTCCTCTGCCGCCAAGCAGGCGCTCAAGGAGAAGATCGGCCTCAAGGCCGACGAGAAACTGCTCCTCACTGTCGCGCGGATGGACCCGGTGAAATCGCAGGACGTCGCGATCCGCGCCGTCGCGAAGATGAAGAACAAGGCGAAGGTCAGGCTCCTGCTGGTAGGGAACGGGAGCTTCTCCTCGAGCAGGACAGGCGGGCTGGGCAGGGACAAGGGGACGATGTGGAAGGAGCACCTCATCAGGACGGCCAAGAGGCTCAAGGTGAGCGACAGGACCACGTTCCTGGGCTACGCGTCCGGAGAAGACATCAGAGCGGCCTACGCTCTGGCCTCGGCGGTTCTGTTGCCGTCCAGAATCGAGGGGTTCGGCATCACTGTCCTCGAAGGATGGATCAACAAGAAGCCGGCGGTAGTCAGCGAGGGAGCAGGGGTGTCGGAGCTGGTCATTGGGGGGTCCAACGGATACACCTTCAAACCCGGCGACCATGAAGGGCTGGCCGAGGGGGCTCTGAAGGCCATCGGTCCAGGCGGCGAGCACCTCGGAGACAACGGGGGGGTGACTGTGAAGAGGTGCCTGGTCGGGGACGCCGCAAATGAAGTAAGGGCCGTCCTTGAAGAGACCGCTGCCGGGTACCGCTGAGCGCCTTCACTCGGGCGGCTTCTCGGCCCTGAGGATGGCGTCCTCGATCTCCTTGGCTGCGAGTATGAGCCCCATGTGGCTGAACGCCTGAGGGAAGTTGCCGAGTGCCTCCCCGGTCTTGGGGTCGACCTCCTCGGAATAGAGTCCCAGGTGGTTCGCATGTCCCAGGAGCTCCTCGAAGTTCTTCGTAGCCTCCTCGATCCTGCCAAGCCTGGCGAGGCATGCGACCAGCCAGAACCCGCAGAGCACGAAGGCGCCCTCCTCCCCTCCGAGGCCGTCGTCCGCCTTGTACCTGTAGACGAGCGCGCCCTCCGACAGCTCTCTCCCGACGGCTTCGATGGTGGCCTTCATCTTCTCGTCGGTCGCCGGGATGAAGCCGATGAGCGGAAGCATCAGGGTCGCCGCGTCCAAGAACTGCGAGCCATAGTGTATGACAAACGAGTTCCTTTTCGGGTTCCAGCCGTCCCGGAGCACCTCTTCCTTGATCTGCCGCATGGTAGCCTTCCACGAAGGGATCTCGTCCTCGTGCCCCGTCGTTTCGGCGATCTTGACTGCCCTCTTCAGGCCTGCGTAGCACCATGCCTTCGTGTAGACATAGTGTTCCTGTCCGCTCCTGATCTCCCAGATTCCGTTCCCCGGTTCGGACCAGTGCTCGGCGATGAAGTCGGCCAGGGGCTTCACGAACCTGTAGTACATTTCGTTGTCCACCTGGCGGCCGTGCCGCGTTGAGAAGTACAGGGCGTCCAGCATGTATCCGTAGGCGTCATACTGCACCTGCCTGACAGCCTGGTTCCCCACCCTGACAGGGTGCGACTTCCTGTACCCCTCGAGCTGGTCGAGGACCTTTTCCTTTATGTTGGTCCCCCCCTCGATGTCGTACATCAGTCTGAGGTCCATGTCCAGAGAGGGGTTGTTGTCGATCAGCCAGTGCAGGTACGCCTCGCTTTCGCTCCTGTACCCGATGTTGTGGAACGCCCACAGGGCGCTGGCAGAGTCGCGGAGCCACGAGTACCTGTAGTCCCAGTTCCTCCCGTTACCTATCGACTCCGGGAGGGAGGTGGTCGGTGCGGCGACCATGGCACCCGTCGGAGAATAGATGAGAAGCTTCAGCGTGAGGGCAGACCTCACCACGGCGTCTCTCCACTTCCCCCTGTATCTCAGCAGGGACGCCCAGTCCATCCAGAACACCTCGGTCTTGGCACGCTGCCTCTCAGTGTGGTATTCCTGCACCTTCCGCGGCTCGTCTTCGCCGTAGCTCAGCACGAAGGCCTTCTTCTCACCCTGAGACAAGGTGAACTCCGCAGACGCCCCTGACTCGGAGACCTGGAGCGGGATGGAGCTCGAGAGCACGATCTCCTCCTTCCTGCTCATCACCTTGACCCCGAACGCCGTCTGCGCGAACTTGGGCGTGACGTAGCCATAGTTGAAGACAGGGTTGAAGTCCAGTCTGAGCTTCATGGCCCCGCTCGAGCATTGGACTATCCTGTGGATTTCTGGGGGGGCAGACCAAGCCTCGTGGGTGAGGGAGCACGGCATGAAATCGGTGAGAATCACACGCGAAGTCACGTCCCGGAACTCGGTCCTCAGGATGTTCGTGTCCTCAAGGTAGTACTGGGAGGAGATCGCGGAGGCAGCCGGTTGAATCGCCCAGCGCCCTCCCTTGCCCCTGTCGAGGATGGAGGCGAAGATGCTCCGCGAATTGAACTTTGGCATGCAGCACCAGTCGATCGACCCGTCGTACCCGACCAGGGCCGCGGTCCTGGTGTTCCCGATGATCCCGTATCCGGAGATTGGTTTGTAGTCGTCCGGAGGAGGGAGAGAGAAGGACTTCGGCCCGGGTCCGCCTGGGGACTGCTCTTTCTCAGCCATGTGTCGTGACACCCCTGTGCGGTCTAGCGGCCGAGCCAGGTGGCGAAACCGCGAGCTCTGAGGTTGCCCACTCGCGCAGCTTCAGCCCCTCTAAGGACCTGCCGGTGCAAACGTCCAGGTCTCGGTGC
This sequence comes from Nitrososphaerales archaeon, assembly GCA_046703945.1. GTDB lineage: Archaea > Thermoproteota > Nitrososphaeria > Nitrososphaerales > Gagatemarchaeaceae > UBA183. The sequence continues at coordinate 9,848 of JBJKSN010000138.1, forward strand.
CGGAGAGTCGACCGGCACCTGCGGCTCGCGCCTTTGGACCGGGCTGGCGGGCCTTGCCTGTGGTCGGTCCCGTCCATGGAAGCTGGGTGTGCTGACTTCACCTATAGCTCATCCTATCTCAAGAATGGTCTTGACGGCGTCTTCCCCCTTGGGGACGTAAGCAGACTCCGCCTTGGCCAGGGGGACCTTGTCCGTCAATATCCCCTCGAGGAAGCCGCTCCACTTGTTCCTGATCTTCACCAGGTCCGACGCTCCCTTGCGGAAGTAGGAGATATTGGCGTTGACAGACCCGAAGTAGACGCGGTTCCCGAGTACCAGGTTGGTGAAGACCTTCCCCGCATCCTCGGTCCCGGCCTGCGACCTGTATATCCCGACGAAGGAAACCACCCCGTTGGTGTCGCAGAGGTTCTGGGCCTCCAGTGCTACCGCCGTCGAGCCGGTCGCTTCGAAGACGAGGTCGAACCTGTCTTCCATGGAAGACAATGGCTTGTCTTGGACGTTGACATAGGTCGCCCCGGTGGATGCTGCGAGCCTGGCCTTGGGCGTGCCCGGCGGCTTACGGGCCACGGTGGTCACGTCCAGGCCCATCTGCCTCAGCAGCGCCGTTGCGAGGAGACCGACGGGCCCCGAACCCAGGACCAAAGCGGTGCTTGGCTTCCACTTCATCCGAGCGTTCTGAATCCGGAACGCCTGCTCGACCCCCTTCTCGACTATCGTAAGCGGCTCGAGGAGCACCCCGACCTCTGACAGAGACTCTGGGAGTCCTACGACGAAGCGTGAGTCGCTGAGGGTCAGCTCGCTGGCGAATCCATGGAGGCCTTTGATTCCGTGCTCTCTGTAGTGGCCGGTGAGGCACATGTCGGACTCCCCGCTTCTGCAGTTGAGGCAGTTTTCCGGACAGCCCCTCCGTACGGTCGGCACCACCAGGTCGCCTTTCCTGAAACCTTTGCAGCCCGGGCCCGCTTCCTCAACCCTGGACAGAGACTCGTGGCCTAGTATCAGATAGGGGGAACCCGCTGGGGGCTCTCCATAGAACCCGTTCACGATGTCCATGTCGGTGCCGCATATCCCGACCCTCAGTACCCTGAGCAGGAGCTGCCCGGTCTTTGGAGTCGGGTCAGGGACATCCTTCAGCGCTACAGAACCGGCGGTGCCCGGCGTGACGGTTATCGCTTTCATGGCAGCTCAGTGGTAGGGAAACAGATACGACAGAGCGGGCTTGTCGCTCCAGTCGACGTAACAAGTCTTCAGCTGGGTGTAAAGCTCGAGCCCGTGCCTGGAGCCTTCAGCTCCGAGGCCGGAGAGCCTGAAGCCCGTATGGGCGCCCTGGAGCTGCTCGGGTCCCACCTGGTTGACGTACGTCTCGCCGAACTTGATCTCGTGCATTGCCTTCATCACGTTGCGGTTGTCTCTGGTGAAGACGTAGGACGCCAGCCCATACTCGGAGTCGTTGGCTAGCTCGATGGCCTGGTCGAATGACCCGACTTCGAGCACCGGTACCACGGGCCCGAAAATCTCCTTCTGTACGAGAGGGGAGTCCTGGTCGACATCGTCTATCACCGTCGGCTCGAGGTACCACCCCTTGGGCATCGAGGGCGGGCGCACTCCCCCCAGGGCCAGGGTTGACCCTTCACCCTTGGCCTGTTCGATGAACCGCTCGCTGGTCTCTCTCTCGCGGGCGCTCACCATCGGGCCGAGGTCTGTCCCAGCGGATGCTGGGTCGCCGACTCTGAGCGCCTTCGACATCTCGATGAACTTCGACAGGAACTTCGCCTTCACCTCCTTGTCCAGATACATCCTCTCTGCGCTGATGCAGGTCTGGCCGCAGTTCCAGTACCTCGCCCACAGGGCGCACCGCAGGGCCCACTCGAGGTCGGCGTCCCGCCACACGATGAGAGGCGCCTTGCCTCCGAGCTCGAGGATCAGCTTCCCCACCTGGTTCGACGCCCGCTGCATTATCTTCCTCCCCGCCTCTGTGCTCCCGGTCATGGTCACCAGGCCGGTCTTCTTGCTTCCGCAGAGCTCGTCGCCTGCCTCCGAGCCGTCCCCCGTGACCAGGTTGACGACCCCCTTCGGCACCCCGGCTTGCTCGGCGATCTTGATGATTTCGACAGCGCTCAGAGGCGTGTTGCTCGACGGCTTGACGACGACGGTGTTGCCGGTGATGAGCGCCGGGGCCAGCTTCCTCGCCACCATGGCCGAGGGGAAGTTCCAGGGGGTGATTGCTGCGACCACTCCGATGGGGAGTCTGAGTATCATGACCGACTGCTCCGGGTTGTCGCTGGGAAGCACGTCTCCTTCGATCCTTCGCGCGAACTCCGCGTAGTACTCGAAGTGCGCAGCCGCACCCTCCACCTCCAGCCTCGCCTCGAAGAGCGGCTTGCCCTGCTCCGACGTAAGCACCCTCGCCAGGTCGTCCCTCCTCTCCCTGATGAGGCGGGCCATCGTCTTCAGGTAAGAAGCGCGCTCGAGAGGAGGCAGCTTCTGCCACCCCAGCTGGGCGGCGCTGGCGGAGTCCAGGGCCCTCTTGGCATCCTCCCTGGACCCCCTGGGGACTGTGGCGAAAACCTGTTCAGTCGTCGGGTTGACTATGTCGATCGTCTCTTCGCGTGAGCTCCCTACCCATTCGCCATCGATGAACATCTTTTCAGCGACGGAAGGCAAGCTCGTTGACGAACTGGCCGACATCGTATTTACATGTTGGGGTGCTACGCGGTCAGATCGTGACCCCCGGGGACCTGGAAGCGGCCATCGCAGAGGCGCGGGGCATCAAGAGAGACGCTCTGGTCGCTGTCAAAGCCGCCCTGAGAGCCGCGGACCCGGCCTTGCTCGTGAGGAGGGGCGTGAAAGTCCACAGGGGAAGGCTTGAGGTCAGCGGCGTCAGCTACAGACTGGCAGACGTCCGCAAGGTCGTCGTGATAGGCGGAGGGAAGGCATCAGGGCTCATGGCCGCCGAGCTCGAGCAGATGCTCGGGTCGAGGTTGGACCGGGGCGTCGTGATTGTCCCCGACTATCAGACTTTCCTCCCAAAGCTCCGCAGGACTCGGTTCGCCATGTCCACCCACCCCCTCCCCTCAGAGAAGGGGAAGAGGGCCGTGAGGCAGATGCTACGTGCCCTTGGCGGCGTGTCAGAGGAGGACCTTGTGATTGTGCTGTTGTCAGGGGGAGGCTCTGCCCTGATGCCCGCCCCCCTCGAGGGTCTGACCATGGAGGAGCTGGATGAGACGACCAGCCTCCTCCTGAAGGCAGGAGCTGAGATAAGAGAGGTGAACTGCGTGCGGAAGCACCTGTCTCAGATAGCAGGAGGCCGCCTGGTCGAAAAGACAGGGGGCGCCCAGGTTCTCGGCCTGATAATCTCTGACGTGGTTGGAGACGATGTGAGCTCCGTCGCGTCTGGCCCCACGGCGGCGGACCCGACCACCTTCGCCGATGCGGCAAAGGTCCTCAGGGACCGGAAAGTCTGGAGAAGGGTCCCCGCTTCGGTCAGGGATTTGGTCACTTCAGGGGCCGATGGAGGGATCAGCGAGACCCCGAAGCCTGGCGACCCAGTCTTCAGGAGGGTCACCAATGTCCTGATAGGCAACAACGCCGCCGCGACCTCGGCCGCCGTAGCGTCCCTGCGAGGCTCCGGATACGAGGTCCGCGAGACAGGCGCCATCACCGGCGAGGCAAGGGAGGTGGCCAATCGGCTGGTGCGCCAGGTGCGGGTCATGAAGAGCCGCAGCGCGGTTGTCTGGGGGGGAGAGACGACGGTCACGGTCAGGGGGAAGGGGACCGGGGGGAGGAACCAAGAGCTGGCCCTTGCCGCGGCTGTGCGCCTGCGTCACGTGGTCGAGGCTGCTGTCGCATCCTTCGGCACGGACGGGGTCGACGGGTCGACGAAGGCAGCCGGGGCCTATTCGGACTCCACGACGGTCGAGAGGGCCCGGGCGCTGGGACTCGACCCCCGCCGGTGCCTCGACGACAACGACTCGAACACCTTCTTCAGCGCGCTGGGCGACCTCATCACGACTGGCCCTACAGGGACGAACGTCAACGATGTGACGATAGCGATACGCGGTTGACCTCTAGGACTTCTTCCAGGTGTCTTTCACTATCCAGACAGGCTCGTCTGGGTCGAAGGTCTCCTGCCCGTCGAACGCGTGCTCCTTCAGTATGCGCTCGTCTACCTCCACCCCGAGACCAGGCTTGCCTGGCACCTTGGAGTAGCCCTTCTCCACAGGCGTACCGGACTTCACGAGCTTCCTCTTCCACTCTGGGAAGACGTCGTAGAACGACTCCTGTATGAGGAAGTTGGGTATCGTCGCGTCCACCTGCAGGGTGGCCGCGTTCTGGATGGGTCCGAAGGCGTTGTGGAAGGCCATCTCCACACCGTAGGCCTCGGCTATGACGCTCACCTTCTTGGCCTGGGTGATCCCGCCTATGTTGGTGATGTCCGCCTGGAGGAAGTCCGTTAGATGGTTCGAGCAGACGTAAGCGGCGTGCTCCTTGGTGAGTATGCGCTCGCCCAGGGCGACGCGAATCTTGGTGGACGACCTGTATTTCCGAAGGCCCTCCACGTTATCGGGGTGGATCGGCTCCTCTGCGAAGAGCGGGTCGAGCGGCTCAAGCTTCCTGGCAGCCATGATGGCTGAGTTGGGGTTGAACCTGCCGTGGTGCTCGATGAGGAGGTCGACCTTCCCCTTGGTCGCGTCCTTCACGGCCTTCACCCTCTCATAGGCTAGCTCGAGACCCGGCGAGTCGATCCAGTCGTAGTACCTTCCGAATGGGTCGAACTTCAGCCCGGTGTAGCCCATGGCCGCGTACTTCCTAGCACGGGTTGCGAACTGTTCAGGCGTGACGCAGTCGGAATACCACCCGTTGGAGTACATCCGGACCGACTCCCTGAAGGAGCCGCCCAGAAGCTTGTGCACCGGCACCCCGTGATGCTTCCCCAGGATGTCCCAGCAGGCTATGTCGAACGCGCTGAGGGCAGTGGTCGACTCGAATGAGACAGGAAGGTAGAAGTCGTGCTTGTGCCACTCGTGCTGGTTGAGCTCGAGGTCGGCCGGGTCCTTGCCTTTGTACAGGCGACCGACCTCGCGCAACGACTCGACGACGGGCCTCACCCTCAGGGTCGGGACCGCTTCCCCGTAGCCGACGAGGCCGTTGGAGGTGGTCACCCTCAGGATGATGGATATCCCTGCCCAGGTGGCGCCCCCGGCGCTCGCAGGCTCGCCGAGCGTGAAGACGTCGAAACTTGAGATTCTCATCGGAATCGCCTGTCATCGAGCTTGGACTCGGCCATCTATTTCAACCTCGTTGCCCCCATGAGCCTGGCGACCTCCTTCTTCTCTTCCTCTGAGAGCGGGGCCTGGGGTTTCCGGACTTCGCCCACCGGGAAGCCGGAGACTTTCATGGCCTCCTTGAGGCCCGCAGGAAAGTAGCCCATCCCCACCGCCTGGATTGCCGGGAGCAGCGACCTTTGGACGGCGAGGGCGTCTCCGAGCTTCGACGCCTCGACCAAGTCGAAGATGCTCGCGGACGTCCTGGGAGCGACGTTGGAGACGCTGATGACGGCGCCGGCCCCCCCTGCCTCCAGGCAGGCGAAGGCCATGGCGTCGGAGCCGGTGAACACGGCGATCTTCCCTCCGACCGCCTCGATGAAGCTGGCAAGGTTGAGCATGTTGTACTCGGTGTATTTCATCGCTATGATGGCCTGCTCCTCGGCCAGGCGGGAGACCACCGAAGGCGGGACGTAGTTGTGGGTCCACTCAGGGATGTTGTAAAGGATGAGCGGGAGGCCCGACCCCTCGTGGATCATCCTGAAGTGGGAGTACAAGGCCTCCTCGCCCGCCCGATAGTAGTACGGAGCCGTAGCCACGATCGCGTCGGCCCCCACGTCTTCTGCGTCCTTCGCGAAGGAAATCACGTTCTTGGGCGATGGGTCAGAGACCCCGGCCAGGACGGGGACCCTCGAGTTGGCCTTGTCGACGACGACCTCGAGCACCCGCTTTCGCTCGTCTCTGTCCATGAGGGCGAACTCGCCGGTCGTCCCCAGGGCGAAGAGGCCATCGATGCCCCCCTGGATGAGATACTCTGTTAGCTCCCCCAGCCTCTTCTCATCGACATTCCCGCTCCCGTCGAACGGGGTGGGCATGGGCGAGACTATCCCGCGGAGCCTGAGCGTCAACGCGCGCCCTCCAACGGGTATGCCATGGCCCTGGCGGGAGCGCCGTCGCACCCTCCGACCTTTATCGGTAGGCAGACGAAGAAGACCCTGCGTCCGAGGGAAGCTATGTTCTCGCTCAGGGACTCTATGATCGGTATGCCGTGGGAGAGGAGCGTGACGTGCGCGACTGGCTCTTTGGCGCCAAACGCCTCGACAGAGAGGTAGTCGATGCCTACGGCCTTGACCTTCTTCCGTACCAGCCACTCGGCCGCGTCGCCGCCGAGATAGGTGTACTTTCGTCTGGCGCGGCTGTCGCTCCACCTCCTGCTGAAACCTGTGTTGATGAGGACGATGTCCCCTTTCCCTACCTCGGCCTTGTGCGCGTCCAGGTGCGACGCTCGGATGGCGGACCCTCCCCTCACCCCCGAGAGGTCGAGGACGGCGGCTTCGCCGACGAACGTCTCCACTGGGAGGTCGTCCAAGGGTCGCCCCCCCTTGATGAAGTGGGCTGGAGCGTCCACGTGGGTCCCTGTGTGCGACCCCAGGGTGATGACCGAGAGGTTCACGCCGTCCTTTGCCAGGGTCTTGAACTTCGACACCCGCGGAACGGCGTCTCCGACGTAGATGGTCATCCCGTTCTTTATGGTATGAGTGAGGTCCGTGGCGGTCCCCGCTCTGATAGGCACACTCATGGTGGCGCTCCACGGCCCATGGGTAATACGCCTTTTCGACCCTGGAAACCCGTAAGTGAAGTAGATTCATGCCGGCGCCATGAACGTTGGCAAGTTCTCCTTCGGCATAAACCTGGACGACCCTTGGAGGTACGCCGGCACGGATGAGCCGAAGTCCATCATATTCCCTCATCTGCTTTCCCTGAGCCTGAGAGACAGGGGAGGGTTCGAGAAGGTGGAAGAGGCCACCATCGCTCTGCATCACCAGGCTATCCCCAGGGACGAGGCAGACAGGGCGTCCCTCTCCCTCGCGGACAGCCTGAAGTCCATCGGGGTGGACTTCGTCCGATGCTGGTTCCCCTGGAGGTACTTCGAGCCTTCCCCCCTGCCTCCCGGTGACCTGGACTCTGCGTTGGACCGCGGGTATGAGAGGTGGCCCATGGACGGCCTAGTGAAGGCCCTCAGGTCCCAGGGGATTTCCATTCTCCCGGTGCTTGCCTGCGGCTACAGCAGGATGCTCCCACAGGGGCTGGACCCCGGCGTTGGGGTCGAGGAGTACCTGAGGAGGGCGTCCCTGCACGCCAGGCTCCTGGTGAGGCACTACAAGGCGGACGTGGGTTCCTGGCAGCTGGAGAACGAGCCGAACTGGTGGGTGATGCATGAAGCGGGCGGATGGCGCTCAGGCGCCCCCTGGCTCGAGGGGAGAGGGTTCAGGGACAGCCTCCTCGCCGCGCTGAACGAAGCCGTGCATGAGGAAGACGAAGGTGCGACGACCATGGTCAACCTCGAGGCGGATGAAGGCAAGCTGGACGTCGCAGAGTACGTGAAGTTCTGCGACGTGCTCGGGCTGGACTTCTATCCCAACTACAAGTCATCAGAGCCCGTAGACGCGGCGGTCTTGAGGAAGGCGGCCGGGTTCGCCCAGGCGACGGGAAAACCTGTGCTGATAGCCGAGACGGGCTACCCCAGTGGACCCTCTGTTCTGGGCTACAGCCAGGAGAAGCAAGCCGACTACGTGGCCCAGGCGCTGAAAGAGGCCCACTCCCTGGACGGGGTGGCGGGGATTAGCATATGGCGGTATCTTGACACGTCCTGGAGATCCTTCCCGCCCCAGGAAAACCACTTCGGGCTCATCGACGAGAAGGGAGGCCCCAAGGGGGCATGGTACAGGTACGGGGAGACACTGAAGGAACTTCGAGGATGAAGCGACTTCGCCTCTCCAATCCCTTCAACTCTTTTAATGGAGCGCCCGCCGGGGCCGGAACAGCGGGCCGGTCGTCTAGTCTGGTAGGATACAGGGTCGCTCCGTCCAGTCCCTTGGCAAAGAAATCCAGACTGGGAGAGGTCGGGGGTCCAAATCCCCCCCGGTCCACTTGTTCTCATCTACCCTGAGGCGCGCTGGTGATTTCCTTGTACCCGAGGTACAGGTTCCCGAACCCGATGATTCCCACCGTGAGGAGGACCAGGACGGATGAAACGTCGATGGAGGAGAGGTTCGGGACAGGGTTTCCGGTGCTTATCGCCAGAGAGTCGATGTAGGGGAAGGCCACTATCAGTCCGCCGATGGCGGCGAACGCGAGCCCGCCCAGATAGAGGGTTCGCGCGGCCGCGGACCTGCCCACGTACTTGATCTGCTCGATGGTCAGCTTCTTGACCCTCATTATGTTCGCGAAGACGGAGCCGATGATGATCTGCATGAACATGGTCCCTATCCCGAAGGAGGTGCCCACCAGGGCCGCATAGAATATGTTGGGCATCTGTGGCGCAAGTATGAACACGATGATGCTGGCGTAGGCGCCTATCCCCCACCCGGCGATGAAGCCGTGGGCGGTGGCCATCTTCAGCGGCACGGGCTTGGCCCGGTCCTCGGACTCGTGCATGGGGAGCCTCTCTGCCTTGGTCGTGTGGTGTTCTTTGCCGCCCAGCAGCCTGTCCAGGGGGGCGTGCACGTCCGTCCCCTTCAGGAGATAGTATCCTGCGAGGAGCATCCCTATCCCCACCAGGACATAGACGTAGCCGTCGAGGTTGTAGGCCTCGTAGACGGTCGCCAGCCCTGCGAAGCCGAGGGCGGCGAGGATGGTCCGTTGGACTGTGAATCCGCCTGAGAACATGAACCCAGCCCGCATCCCACCCCTGGTGCTGTAGCTCCCCACGGAGTAGCTGAAGGTGATCGCCCAGGTGTGCTCGTCAGGAGTCAGCCCGTGGAGCATCCCCAGGATCAGGGCGATGCCCAGGACCACGGGTATGGCGAGGCCAGAGGTCGGGTGCAGGACTGCCCCCAGGTCAAACATGGGTGGCGCCTCCTGGGATCGGTCGGCCGTGAGGGCACTTGGCCGGGTGGCTCATGTGGGCGCAGAGCTTCTCCAGGGCGGCTTCGTCTATGGTCCCGGTCAGCGAGGAAGACACCTTGCACGCGTCCTCCAGGGAGACGCCGTTCCTCACCAGCAGGGTCTCGAAAATCCTGTGCTCTCGCGTCGCCCCGTCGAGGTACTCGACCCCGCTCTCTGTGAGCTTGTACCCGCTTGGGCCCTTCTCGACCAGGCCCGTCCCGATCAGTTTGTCCAGGAACTGTACGACCGTCGGCGGGGTTACGTTCATCACTCCTGCGACGTCCTTCACCCTCGCTGGCCAGCCGCTGGAAGACAGAGAACGCACAGCTTCGACGCAATCCAGCTCCCTCCTCCTGACCCCGACAGCCACCTTAGAGACCACCTAATGAGATTAGCTATTTCCTA